>JAGNKX010000007.1 GCA_017999915.1 Spirochaetota bacterium | reverse complement strand
TTTGGTTTTAGGGAGAACGGTGGCTCCCAAGGCACACCCCCCTGTTGCAATTTAATTCTCCCCAGACATCCCCCCCCCCCCTCGGGGGGGGGGGAGGGGGGGGGGGGGGGGGGTGAACAGATCACCGAATGCGTTATGCAGTTATACATCACCCTACCCCAGCCCCTCCCATCAAGGGAGGGGGGTGACTACCGCATCAATTACAATCTTTATCTACCTACATCGCATCACATCGAGGCCTTAAGCACCTTCAGGAAATCACCCTCGACGACGGGTATCATGTTGCTGCCATGGCACCCATCCTTTAATGCCTCGGCGCTTAGCCTGGCCAGCCCATCCGCCGGGACCTTGTTTTTCGACAGTCCCATCGGAATTCCCACCTGCTCGCAGAAGGCCCTGCAGCTTTCCGACAGGCTGGCCCTGCCGAGGCCGCATTCGGCGAAAATGGAGCGCACTTTCTGTATCTTCGCCATCTGTTCCGGGCTCAGGTGGGCCTGTTCCAGGTGAAGAATTGAATCGGGCAGCACCAGGGCGTTGGCCAGGCCATGGTGAAGGCCGTAGAGACTTGACAGCGGGTGCGCCATGGAATGGATCATTCCGAGGCCCTTCTGGAACGCCACCGCCCCCATGGATGAGGCGATCTGCATCTTCTCCCGCGCCTCAAGGTTTGCTCCGTTTTTGCACGCCACGGGAAGCCATGTGAGGATCAACTCCATGCCCTGGAGTGCGATTCCGTCCGCCATGGGATGGAACATGTTAACAAAGTAGGCTTCGAGACAGTGGACGAAGGCGTCCATGCCTGTGGCCGCGGTCAGGAAAGGCGGCATCCCGGCGGTCAATTCCGGCTCAAGGACCGCGATGGAGGGAAGCAGCTCGGGATGAAAGATGATGGTCTTCCTCCCGGTATCCCGGATTATGATGACCCCGGAGCGGCCCACCTCGCTGCCGGTGCCGGAGGTCGTCGGTATGGCGTAGAGGGCCGGCATCGGCCCCTTGATCAGGGCGTCGCCGCCCTTGGCGTCGTCATACTGCGCCATGGGCGGAGGGTTGGACACCATCACCTTGATGACCTTGGCCACGTCGATGGGGCTCCCGCCGCCGAGACCGATGATGCTGTCGCAGTTCCCGGCCTTGTAGGCGATGACGCCTTTTTCCACGTCCTCCTCGATCGGGTTGGGATGGATATCGGTGTATATATCATAGGTTATGGCCTGTGCCGAGAGCACATCGGTAAGCTTCTTAACGATGCCCATCTGCTCCAGGGTCTTGTCAGCCACGACCAGTATCTTCGCGTGCTTTTTTGCCTTAAGGCGTTTCCCGAATTCGGCCAGCGCCCCCTGGCCGAGGAGGATTGTTGTCGGATAATTGTACTGTACCATGCCGTTCCTCTGTAATGAAATTTATCTTACATTATATTCGTATATATAATTATTCAATAATTTTTTATATATTCGTATTTCTGTTAGGGTGGGGTTTAAACCCCACCCTAACAGAAATACGTCACACGTTCGCCAATCCACGCCTCGACCTGATCCAGAGCAGCAGTGTCAGCGCCGCGCTGATCCCTGCGATGATTACCAGCATGACAAGGATCGGAAGGAGGTCATGGTCATAGCGCCGGTACATCCATCCCACCAGCTGTTCCTGGAATATGGGTCCGATGGAACCCATGCCGTTGATGATGCCTGCGGCCGACAGGGCCCCCTCCTTCGAACCCACGTCTATGGCGCCGACCCCCGAAAGGAGCGAGTCCGGCCCGAAAAGCATGAACCCGGCAAATCCGATGGCGATGGTGAAAACCGCCAGGTTGGTTGAGCCCGCGAAATAGAGGATGAAAAACGACAGCGTCATCAATGCCAGCATGATAAACGAAAGCATGGCCCTCCTCGCCCTGAAGACGCGGTCCGATAGGAACCCGGCTGCGATGACGCCGGCGAAACCGCAGATGTCAAAGACCGTGGAAAGGTAACCCGCTTCAACCTCGGAAATGAAAAAATTCTTGTTCAGGAACCAGGGAAGCCAGCTCCAGAGGGCGTATCGCAGGAACTTGATGCAGAAATAGATCATTCCCATCAGGGCGATCGTCAGGACCACCCGCCGGTCCCAGCCGAGCTTTTTCACGCCGCCGGTCTCCGGTTCAGGTTTTTGCGACAATTCATCCTCGTCATGGAGCGGTTCGAGGCCCGCGTCCTCGGGACGGTTCGGGTGCGCCAGGAGCACGATGAACCATACAGCAAGGAGCACCATCGATCCGCCGAAAAAGGACCAGCGCCACCCCGCCAGGCCCAGCAGATACGAAGCCAGGAGCGTTGCGGCCACGGGCCCGAACTGGTAACAGGTCGACCAGAGGCCGAGGACGCTGCCGCGTTGGCTGCGCCTGAACCAGAAGGCGAGGCTCCCGATGCAGCCGGGCCAGCCCGTGCCCTGGGCCAGGCCATTGAGGCTCATGAAGAGCATGATGGTCCAGAAACCGTTGGAAATGCCGAAGAGGAATGTGCTGGTGATCGATATCATTATACCGACAAGAAGAAGGAGCTTCGGCCCCAGCTTCCTGCCGAAGAAGGCGCTGGAAAACTGCCCCACCATGTAGGCCACCAGGTAAGCGGTGCCGAGCTGGGCCAGGTCAAAGGAATCGAGATGGAGCGCGCCGGAGAGGCTTACCTTGGTGACATAGAAGGGCTTGCGGCAGAAATAGTATCCCGCATAGGCGAGCCATGTGGCCAGCAGGATCTTAACCTGCCAGGGACGGTACAGGGAGTCCTTCTGCCTGGAATCGTCAGCGGACGTCAATGCCGTGTCCTGATTGCTGAAAATCGGTCAATACCATTATTTTACTTGGGTATCTTTGTCCGGTAATGAAAGGATTTCGGCCTGGTCAGGTATTCATAGCCCACCCGCGACAGGGTGCATCCCCGGCCCGAGTTCTTTACTCCCACCCAGGCAAGCTCCGGATCGAGGTAATCGCAGCGGTTCATGAACACCGTGCCGGTCTCTATCTGGCCGCCGATCCTCAGGGCCGCTTCCTCGTCGGAAGTCCAGATGGACGCGGTCAGGCCATAGGGACTGTCGTTCATCAATTTGATTGCTTCTTCATCGCTCTTTACTTTCATTATCCCCACGACCGGGCCGAAGGTTTCCTCGTACATGACGTCCATTTTGTGGTTCACATTGACAAGGAGCTGCGGCGCCAGATAGGTCGTTCCCGGCGAAGCGGCGGGGAATACCCTGGGGTCTATGAGCGCCTTGGCGCCGGCCGCCACGGCCTGGTCTATCTGCTCCTGGATGGCCCGGGCGCTTGACACGTTCACGACTGGCCCCAGTGTCACCTCCTCCTTGAGGGGATTCCCGAGGACATATTTTTTCACAAGCTCCGCCGCCCCTTCCACGAAGACGTCGTACACCGCCTCGTCCACATAGACCCGCTCGATGCCGCAGCACGATTGTCCTGAATTGAAATAGGCGCCGTCCACGACATTGTCTATGGCAAAGGACATATCGGCATCCTTCCGCACATAGGCCGGGTCCTTTCCTCCCAACTCCAGGCCCATGGTTATGAAGCGGTCGGACATGGCATGCTGCATGTCCCGTCCACCTTCCACGGAGCCGGTAAAGGCCACATGGTTGACCCGGTCGTCTTTAATTGCATCCGCGACAAGACCATGGGACATGTGAAGGTATTGGATAACGCCTTCCGGCAGCGCCGCTTCTTCGGCGGCCTTGACGATCCGCTCCGAGCAGAGGGGCGTTTGAGCCGAATGCTTCAAAACCACGCTATTGCCCGCGAGAAGGGCCGGTACCACGGCATTGACCGCCGTCAGGTAGGGATAGTTCCACGGCGCCAGGACAAGGACTACGCCGAGCGGATCACGGCGAATGAATCGGGTGAATCCATCCCGAGGCTCAACCTTCACATCGGCCAGTCCCTCGGGCGCCAGGCGTATCATCATCCTCGCGCGCTCTTCGAAGCGGTCCACCTCAAAGGGCGTATACCGGAGGGGCCGTCCCATCTGCCAGGTCAGCTCCTCGGCTATCTCCAGCCTTTTTTTTACAAAGGCATCGACCATCTTGCTTACGTGTTCCTGGCGTTTGTCGAGGGTCAAAGCCCGCCATTGTTTCTGGGCCTTGACTGATGCTGAAAGGGCTTTATTTAAATCGTCATTGGTGACGAGCTTTCGCTCCACGTAGACTTTTCCATCTATGGGTGATATCATTTTTATCATTGGTTTTCTCCTTAATAGGGATAAGACTCTTTATGAATATTTAATGGCAATGAGAATCCAGTTAATTATTGAATGAACAGGATACCGTGAACGAACGCCATGTCAACGATTATCCCCTGCTTATAATCGTATTTTATCAATTCTTTCGCTGTCGGCGGCTAGGAAATAAAACCGATGCCGGTAATGGTAGCAGTCGTAAATTGGGGACATGGGCCATCCCGCTCGTCCGCCTCGTATAAGCAGAGCCAATGCGACATCCTGTCCGGCTCTGCACTCGGCCCTCCTGGCCAGCGCACCATGTTGACTCGGCATAATCGGCGACATCATCCAATATCCCGGTCGCATTTTACTGCCAGGATGGCAGGAATGCCGCTAAGAACACGGATACCCGTGAGCAACCTCGATGGAATGACTCCATGTCCCCCTAAAATTATGCTGCTACCGCAGGTAATGTGACTGACTCGCCCTGAAAAAAGCTTGACATAATTCTTATTATTATCGATTATCGATAATCGTTTTACGATAATTCATGATAAAGATATTCAGGGGTAATGATATGAATCAGGCTGCCATCAATAATATTCAAACAATCGTCAATGCGCAGAGGGATTTTTTTCTGACCCACGCGACACGGGATGTTAACTTCAGGCTTGAAAACCTTATTAAACTCAAGAAGGCCCTATTAAAATACGAGGAAAGGCTCAATGAAGCGTTAAAAAAAGATCTCAACAAAGCGCCCTTTGAGGCCTATGCTACGGAAATCGGGTTTACCCTTGAGGAAATTTCCCATCATATCCATAACTTAAAAAAATGGGCCAAGCCGACGAAGATAAGGACTGATCTTGTCAATTTTTACTCCCGCAGCTATGTTCTCCACGAGCCCTTCGGGGTCGTCCTGATCATGGCGCCCTGGAACTACCCCTTCCAGCTCCTCTTCGATCCACTGGTGGGCGCCATATCCGCCGGCAACTGTGTGGTTTTGAAACCCGCCCATTACTCCGAGCATGTATCGGCGACCATCACCGACATGATATCTGAAACCTTCGATCAGAGCTATATCAGCGTCTTTAGCGGCGGCAGGGACGTCATACAGAAAATGCTCGATGTCAGGTACGACTACATTTTCTTCACCGGCAGTCCCTTTCTCGGAAAGATCGTCATGGAAAAGGCGTCAAAGCACCTGACACCGGTGTCCCTCGAGCTGGGCGGAAAGAGCCCCTGCATCATTGATGAGGACGCAAACCTTGCCGTTTCCGCCAGGAGGGCGATGTTCGGCAAGCTCCTCAATTCCGGCCAGACCTGCATAGCCCCTGATTATTTTTTCGTACATTCAAAAATCAAAAAACAGTTCATAGATGAAATCAAGCAATGCATCGTCCTTTCCTACGGTGAAGACCCGCGGTAAAGCCCCGATTACGGGAGGATCGTCAACAAGGCCCAATTTGAGAAGCTCTGCGGGCTCATCAAGACCGGCACTGTCATTTTCGGCGGCGCTTCCGACGAAAAGGAGCGCTACATAGCACCGACCATACTGGACAATGTGAGGCCGGGGGACCCGATCATGGAGGAAGAGATCTTCGGGCCTATAATTCCGATCATGGAATACAATAATCTCGAAGAAGTGGCTTCATTCATTAACAGCAGGGAAAAGCCCCTGGCCTTCTACTTCTTCACTTCCAGCAGGCGCAAGGAGCGCTGGCTCCTTTCGAGAACATCATCGGGGGGCGGCTGCGTCAATGACACCATGGTGCACCTGACCAATCCCCGCATGCCCTTCGGCGGCGTCGGCAACAGCGGCATGGGCGCCTATCACGGCAAATTCAGCTTCGATGCCTTCAGTCACCATCGGTCAATTCTGGCGAAATCCACGTGGCTCGATGTCCCGCTGCGCTACCCGCCCTACGGGAAAGGGATCAAGTTAAAATTGGCGAAGATGGTGTTTAAGTAGGAACAGGTTACCTGTTCACACTTGCCAGTTTGTCCTCACCCTCTAACTCCCTCTCAATAAAATGGAAGGGAGAATATTAACGAATATCTATCCCCCCTCCTCCTTTTCAAGGAGAAGGGGTCGGGGGTGAGATTGCAAATGATCGGCATGCGCGGAGCGAGGGTGAGGTGAACCAAGGATAGAGTTCAAAAAGTGAGTGTGTTAAGGTCCGGTCTCTCTCAGAATATAAAATCCGTCGACAGGAAATTCGACTTTTTATCCTGCAGAATTTCCGTTATAATCTGCTTGTTCGTGTCGGTACCCTTCACGGCCACCAGGGTGCGGATGGTGAACACCCTGAGGGCGTCCGTTACCGAAAGGGTACCCTCGGCGCTGTCCTTCCTGCCGGTAAACGGGAATGAATCGGGCCCCCGCTGGCACTGGCTGTTGATGTTCACCCGACAGACCTGGTTGACCAGGGTGTCGATCAGGGTGGCGATGGCGCCGCAGTCCCTGCCGAATATCGAAACCTGCTGGCCGTAATTTGAATTGACCACGTAGGCCATCGGCTCCTCTATTCCCGAGAAAGGAACGACGGGGATCACCGGGCCAAACTGCTCCTCATGATACACCTTCATTTTTTCGTTCACCGGATACAACACCGCCGGGAACATGAAGGTGTTGTTTACGACACCGCCACCGTCATTTACCACTTTTGCTCCGTTCTTTTTCGCGTCCTCGATGTAATCGGTCATGTATTGGGTCTTGTTCGTTTCGGCCAGCGGGGTCAGGTTCACGTCCTTGTCCCATGGCATTCCCGGCTTCAGGGCCGCGATGGCCGCGCCGAACTGCTTCAGGAACTCGTCGGCGATGTCCCTGTGCACGTAGATGATCTTCAGTGCCGTGCAGCGCTGGCCGTTGTAGGACAATGACCCGAGAACGCATTCCTTGACGGTCTGGGCAATGTCGGCGTCCTTTAAAATGATGCCCGCGTTCTTGGCGTCCAGGCCCAGGACCGACCTGAGCCGGTGCGGCTTGGGGTGCTGCTTCTTGATGATGTCGGCGACCCTGCTCGAGCCGATGAAAGCCAGGACATCGATCTTACCGGTAGTCATCATGGGGGTGATGATCTTGGCGCCGTCGCCGTAGACCGTGTTCACCACTCCCTTCGGAAAGGCCTCCTTGAATGCCTGCAGGAGGGGTCGGTGCAGGAGCACACCGATCTTGGGCGGCTTGAAAATGACCGTGTTCCCCATGATCAGCGCCGGGATCAGTGTCGTGAAGGTTTCGTTCAATGGATAGTTGAAGGGCCCCATGCAGAGGACCACGCCCAGGGGTGCCCGCCTGATCTGGCCGATGATACCCTCCCTGATCTCGAAACGGGAGCCGGCCCGGTCGAGGTCTTTCAGGGCGTTGATGGTGTCGGCCATGTATTCAATGGTGCGGTCGAATTCCTTGGCGCTGTCGCCGTGGGATTTGCCGATCTCCCACATCAGGAGGCTGATGATCTCGGTCCGCTTTTCCTTCATGAGGAAGGCGAGCTTCTCGATGCGCCTTATCCTCTCCGCCACGGGCATCGAGGGCCACTCCCCCTTGCCGTTATTGAAGGCGGCCTTCGCCGCCTCCAGGGCTTCCAGCGACTCCTTTTCGGTTAGCGTGGGGTATCGACCGATGAGCTTCTGTTCGACGCCTTTTTCCGTTTTGAGGCAAACCGGCGAATACACATCCTGCATCTCGCCGTTCCAGGTCCTGATCTCCCCGTTGACAAGGTACTCTTTCTGTATGATGGGGAATGGCAGCAACAACTCCGCGGGCACGTCCTTCTGATCGGGAAAAATATTCCGGACCGCTTCTTGCAGATTCATGTGGGCACCCCCTCGTTAGGTCAGAGCTGTTTCGAATCGATGATCTTTTCCAGATTGCTGATGGCTATTTTCTTTTCGTTCTGCGCGTATTCCCTGATCGTCTTTATCATTTTTTCCAGATTGGACTCCATCATGTATTTTTCAAGCTGCTTGAAATATTTCAAGTTATTTTTCAATTCATATTTCCTCATTTTGAGTGTCATGTATTCGATCCGTCGCTTGTTGGGCCATGAATCGGTTATCACTTTCTTTAATAGCAGGCTGTTAACCGCTTCAATTGCGACTATGGCCAGCTCGAATATGCTTTCGAAGTAATTATCAAAGTCGTTCTTTTCGGCGGCGTTTTCAATATTCTTGACTATGGCAAGTATCTTCTGCACGTTCGCCGCTGACTTGTTCTCCATTGCCTTGGTGATCAATAGCGCGTACAGATCAGTAATAAGGTCATATAGAATTTCAATATCATTCCCTGTCAACCGGGTCACATAGGTGCCCCGCCGCTGGTTGATCTCCACAAGGCCGCTCTGCTCCATTACCCTGAGGGCTTCACGGACCGAACTCTGGCTGACATTGAACTCTTTGGCTATTTTGGCTTCAAGTATCCGCTCGCCCTGCTTTAATTCCATCCGAATTATTCTTTCGCTGAGTATATCGGCTATTTCATAGGCAAGATTCTTTGATTTCAGGGTAGTCATTCTACGGTATTAACCTCATTTATTATTCACAATTACAACATATTATTTATATACATTTATAAATTATAGTGTAATTAATTAAATCACTTTTTATCAGTTGGACGGCAATAAAGCCTTGACATTTTATCACTATCGATAATCGATTATGATAATTTATGATTATTTGTAATTATTTATGACTTTATGTAATTTTTAATGACATTTTATATCAATTAATACATAAAAAAATTTTAAATTCCTTATTCAGTGATTACTACAAAATACTTAAAATATACTATATAAAATTATTTTTTAGTTAATTTTGTATATCAAACACATATGCAAAAAATATATTGAAGGGAGGATTATGATGTATCTTCAAACAGTTAATAAGGCAAAAACCTCTAAAAAAAAATCGGTCCAGACTGTCGATAAAACAATCTGCATCAACCCGGGAAATGGTGAAACAATCGGCGATTATCTCGTAAACACAAAAGAGGATCTTCATAATGCCGTTTTAAGCGCAAGACTTGCCCAGCCTGCATGGGCCGCCCTGCCGGTCAAGAAACGTGCGCAATATATTATTAGAATCCGGGACTATATCATGGATAATCTCGATGATATCTCAGAGACAATATCCCGCGATAACGGAAAAACGCGCATTGACGCACTGGCCACTGAAGTATTGACCTCAACCATGTCCGTGACCTATTACTGTAAAAACGCCAAGAGATTCCTGAAAGACAGGAGCCTTCCCAACGGCAACATCATGTTCATCAACAAGAGGAGTAAAATAGCCCGGGCGCCCTGGGGTGTCGTTGGCATCATATCGCCGTGGAACTATCCCTTCGCCATACCCTTCTCGGAAATCGTCATGGCCCTGCTGGCGGGCAACGCGGTCATCTTCAAGGCCGCCTCTGAAACGCAGGTTGTCGGCCATGCGTTACAACAGTGTATTGCAGCAGCCGACCTGCCCCGGGGAATCTTTAAATATATCAACATGCCGGGCAGCGTCGCCGGGGACGCCTTCCTTGAAGCGCGCATTGACAAGCTCTTCTTCACCGGGTCGGTAAAAATCGGCAAGTACCTTATGAAAAAGGCGTCCGAGACCCTGACCCCGGTTTCCCTGGAATTGGGCGGCAATGACCCGATGATCGTATGCGCCGACGCGGACCTGAAGCGCGCCGCAGCCGGCGCCGTGTGGGCCGGCTGCCAGAACGCGGGCCAGTCCTGCGGAGGCGTTGAGCGGATATACGTCGAAAGAAAGGCATATAACGACTTCCTGGATGTCCTGAAAAAATATACTGAAGCGCTCCGGGTCGGCTATGATACTGATCACAACATGGATATCGGGGCCATGACCACAAAACGGCAGATGGATACCGTGAACCTCCATATCGCCGACTCGCTGAAAAAAGGCGCAAAGATATACGCCCAGTCGAAAGCGCCGAAGGGCGGCAAGGGACAGTTCCTCCCCTGCACGGTCCTGGTGAATGTCAATCACGACATGCTGGTCATGAAGGATGAGACCTTCGGGCCGGTGATAGGCGTCATGCCCTTCGATACCATCGACGAAGCGGTGGAGCTTGCCAACGACTCGTATCTCGGCCTTACCGGCTCCGTCTGGTCGAAGAACCGCTCCAGGGCGCTTAAGATTGCGCGGCGCATCCAGGCGGGGGCGATTACCGTCAACGACCACCTGATGAGCCACGGCCTGGCCGAAACGCCCTGGGGAGGCTTCAAGGAATCGAGCATCGGCAGGACCCACGGCGGCATCGGCTTTGACGAAATGACCCAGCCCCAGGTGCTGGTCAACGAGATCCTCCCCTTCGCGAGGAAGAACTTCTGGTGGCACCCGGTCAACAAGAAGATCTACGATGGAATCAAGGGCGTGGCGCAGGTGCTGTACGCGAAAAAAATCAGTGAGCGCCTTGTGGGCATGATAAATCTGATGAAGGTCTTTTTCAGGACCTTTATCCCAAACTAGACACTGGCATAAATCATCATATCGGAACAGGGCTGTCTTAGAAGCCCCCTTACGGGGGCGGGGGGGTAAACGGGTGGTACTATAAGACAGCCCTGTTTTTTTACTGCTTCCCGTACTGGAGCGCCTCAAGGATGATCTCGGAATAAGAGGGATGCACGAACATGCAGTCCCTGATCGAGGTAATTGCAATGCCGCTTCCGACAATGAGGGCCAGTTGATTCATGATATCGGCGATATTGTCGCCCACGGCCGCGGCGCCGACAATGGTACCTGTTTCCTCATTGGAAACCATCTTCACGAAACCGGCGTCATGCCCTTCCATGACGGCCTTTCCCAGGGCCTTGAAGAAATACCTGTACACCCGGTAGTTCATTCCTTTTTCCTTCGCCTGATTTTCGCTCATTCCGACGCCACCAATCTGGGGCATTGAGAAGACCAGGCGCGGCATCGCGTCATAATCGATGCTCCCCACCTCACCGGCGGCGCAATGGCGTACCGCGGTTTCAGCTTCCTTATAGGCGGTATAGGCCAGCATCGGCGTCTCAATGCAGTCTCCGGCGGCGTATATGTCGCCGGCCGATGTCTGCATCGATTCATTGACCGCTATGAAGCCCCTGTCCGTGAGGGAAACGCCGGCCGTTTCCAGGCCGAGATCCCCGACATTGGGCCTGCGTCCCGTGGCCTCGATGATGAGGTCGTAACTCTTCCGGAGCTGTTGCTCTCCGTCCATTGACACGACGCCGTCAGGACCGATGTCGGTAACTTTGGTCTTAACATAAACCTGTGTCCCCTTTTTCTTGAATTCCCGCCCAAGGAGCCGCACCGCCTCCTCGTCTTCGCCGAACAGGAGTGAATCCATCACTTCGACAATGTCAACCTTCACCCCTATATTGCACAGGAAAGACGCGTATTCGCATCCCACCACACCGCCGCCGATGATCAGGGCCGTCCCCGGGGTCTTATCAAGGGAGAATATTTTCTCGGAGGTGTGAACATTGGGATGATCAAAGAGCTTTCTCGGCGACGAGCCGGCGGCTATTAAAAAATGTTCTGCGCCGATTCTTGAGCCGCTCACCGTTATCTCCCTGTCTGAAACAAACCGCGCCGTCCCCTGGATCACATCGATGCCCTGAGTCCGGAGCCTCGACGCGAGTCCGGCCCGGATCTGCTCAACACGCTTCATCACGGTATCGCGGATGGAGGTGTAATCCTTCGACGATTCAGAAAACGAGAGGAGACCTTTAAGGGGGATGCATCCCTCGCTCAGGCATACCCCACCGAGGCGCGCCGTGTCCCGTTCTATGATGGCCGCCTTCATTTTATGTTTAACGGCTTCAAAGGCCGCGGTGTACCCGGCAGGCCCGGAGCCGATGATGACGATGTCGTATTCTTTCATGATAATACCCTGATACGGATACCCTCCCCCTTGATGGGGGAGGGCTGGGTGGGGGTGGAACCAACTATCGTGCTTGATTCCATTCACCCTCCCCTAACCCCTCCCATCAAGGGAGGGGGATTTCTTTCCCCATACCGGTCGGCCATATATGAGCTCCTCACGTACACCCCGCTCTCCACGTGGAGAAAGCCCAGCCCAAGGGCGATGTCCCTGTAGCGCTCAAACCGCTCCGGCCGCACATACTCCTTCACGGGAATGTTTTCCCGGCCCGGTTGAAGGTATTGCCCGATGCTCAGGTAGTCGCAGCCCACGCCGCGCAGGTCACCCATGACATCGATAATTTCCTCCTCCGTTTCGCCCAGGCCGACCATGAGACCGGACTTGGTCTTGGCCGCCGGTGAGAGTTTCTTTGCAATTTCAAGGACCTTGAGGCTGCGGCCGTAATCGCAGGAACAGCGCACGCCATAAAGAGAAGGCACGGTTTCCAGGTTGTGACCGAAAATGTTCGGCCCTGCATCCACGACCGCGCGGATAGAGTTTTCGTCCCCATTGAAGTCAGGCACAAGGACCTCGATTACAGGCGGGCTTTCCGCCCTTTTCAGCTCGGCAATGACCGCCGCGAAGGCCCCGGCGCCGCCGTCCGGCAGGTCGTCCCGCGTCACGGACGTGATGACTGCATGGCGGAACTGCAACCGCCTGACCGCTTCGGCCACAGGGACCGCTTCGTCAGTTACCGTCTGAAGCGGTTTTCCGTGCTTCACGCCGCAGAAGGAACAGTTCCTGGTGCAGATATCTCCCAGGATGAGGAACGTGGCCGTGCCGCGGGAAAAGCATTCGGATATATTGGGACACCGGGCCTGGTGGCACACCGTGTGAAGATCCAGGTCCCGAAGGCGCTGTTCCGTCTCATGCATGGCCCGGAAGTCGATCTTCCTGTCAAGCCATGGCGGTCTTTTCGCCCTCATTATCATCCATCCGTCCCTCCCGGGTCCACTGCCGGTCCAGGTATCTTGTATTCATGATCGATTCTATTTCCGCTTTTTCTCCCGGGCCTATATCTTCCTGTTTGAGCCGCAGACCCGTAACCTCCGCGAAACTCTCCGCGAGGAGCCGGGCCTTTGCGCCCGCATCAAGGTCCCTTCCGGCAAGCTCGGTCAATGTAGTGAAGCCTCCACCGGCCATCCCGCCTTTAAAATAGCGGGCGACGCGGTCCCTGTTTATCACGAAGGGTATCGAACCGTGCTGAAGCACCGTCTTTCCAAGACGCCGCTGTGCGTTGCCTCCGATCTTTTTCCCGCCGATCAGGATATCAAACCGCTCGTTGCCGGAATAGCAAAAATCCGGGCGGGCCGCGGCCCGATCATTCCCTCCGCTGTCACAGGAGTAAGACGCCTGGAAGCCCAGCCAGCGGTAAAAAAGTATGAGAAACCGGTTCATTTTATTGAATGAGTCAGGAACGTCCCTCGGCTTGCCGTCCAGGTCATCATTGCCCAGGACCAGGGAATAGGTGAGCTCCCTGCCATGGTAAATGGCGCCGCCGCCGGTGATCCGGCGGACCACAGCCACGCTGTCGGCACGGCAGGCGTCAAGGTCGAGGCAGTCTATCCCCTGGTACCTTCCCAGGGATATGGCCGGGGGACTCCACCCGTAGACCCTGAACGCGGCCATGCCGGTCCGCCCGTGCAATGACACAAGGTATTCATCGATGGCCATGTTTTCCGCTCCGCCGCGGGACGCGTACGGGATGAAACGCGCATTCAGAGATTGCATGTCAGCTTGAGCTCTCTGGCGGCCTTAGTCTCGTCGGGCCGCGAAACCGGCGTGTTATTCGGGGCGTTCTTGATCCTCTCCGGGTCCGATTCAGCGAGCTTCGCGATCTCTATCATCGCCTCGATGAAGCCGTCGATGGTCTCCTTCGATTCCGTTTCGGTGGGTTCTATCATAAGGGCCTCGTCCACCACCAGGGGAAAATATATCGTCGGGGGATGGAAGCCTCTCTCAATGAGCGCCTTGGCGATGTCGATGGCGTGGACGCCGTTCTTCTGCACCTGCCGCTTCGCCGAGAACACGCACTCGTGCATGCAGGTCCGATCGATGGGCAGGTCATAATATTCTTTCAGCTTCACCCTGATATAGTTGGCGTTCAGGACGGCCATTTCCGATACGTCGATGAGCCCTTCCCGGCCCAGCATCATGATATACACGCAGGCCCGCACCAGTATTGAGAAATTCCCGAAGAATGACGCCATGAGGCCGATGCTTTTTCCCCCGCCCGGATCAAGGGCGTACGAGCCCTGCTTCGTCCTGACGACAGCGGGCATCGGAAGAAAATCAACCAGCTTTTCCGAGACCGCTACGACTCCCGCACCGGGTCCCCCGCCGCCATGGGGCGTAGAGAAAGTCTTGTGCAGGTTCATGTGGACGATGTCGAAGCCGATATCGCCGGGCCTCGCCTTGCCGAGGATGGCGTTGAGATTTGCGCCGTCATTGTAGAGAATGGCGTCGTGCTTCCGCGCTATCTCCACAATGTCGCAGATCCTCCGGTGGAACAGGCCCAGGGTGTTGGGGAGCGTCAGCATGACGCCGGCCACTTCGTCGCTCATCTTCTCGCGGAAGATATCGACGTCCATGCCGCCTTCTTTGTCGACGGGGATGGATATGACCGTGTAGCCCCCCATGGCCGCGCTTGCGGGATTGGTGCCGTGGGCCTCGTCGGGCACGATGACATACTTCTTTTTGTTCCCCTTGCTCTTGTGATAGGCCGCCATGAGGAGGATCCCGGTGAGCTCGCCGTGGGCCCCGGCATAGGGTTGCGTGGTCACGCCCTTCATCCCGGTTATCTCGGCCAGCAGCGAAGAAAGGTTATAGATCAGCTCGAGGCACCCCTGGACATGCTCTTCTCCCAGATAGGCCATGAAGGGATGGGCACCGGCGAAGCCGGGGAGCGATGACAGGGCCTCGTTCGCCTTCGGGTTGTATTTCATGGTGCAGGAGCCGAGTGGATAGAAATGCGTGTCCACCGAATAATTGAGCTGGGAGAGCAGTATGTAATGGCGCATCACGTCAAGCTCAGAGACCTCCGGGAGGTGGCTGTCCGATTGTCTCCGGAACCGTTCGTCCAGAAGCTTGATCGTTCCCTCGGATACAACCCCCGGATCGATGCCGATCCTTCCGGGCACGCTTTTTTCGAATATATGCTTCATGACAACACCTTCTGCGCGGCTGCCGCGAATTCCTCGGTTTCCTTGAAGGACCTTTTTTCAGTGACTGCTATGATGAGACGCTTTTCCATGTCTTTATAGAACAACGACGCCGGTAGGCCCGCGACAAAGCCCTGGGCGAGCATCCCCTTGGCGAAATCAGCCGCGGGAATTGAGAGATCGACCGCGAACTCGTTGAAGGTCTGTCCTTTTAAGACCTTGATCCTCTTTATTGAGCGCAATTGCTCTTTCAGGTATTCGGCCCGCTCCATGCAGATGAGGGCGGTTTTCCGAAAGCCCTCCTTCCCCAGCAGGGACAGGTAGACCACGGCGCGGAGAGCGCACAGCGCCTGGTTGGAGCAGATGTTCGACGTGGCTTTTTCCCTACGGATATGCTGCTCCCGCGCCTGGAGGGTAAGCACGAAGGCGGGTTTCCCGCTCCGGTCGACGGTCTCGCCCACGATGCGCCCCGGCATCTTGCGGACGAATTTCTTTTCCACCGCCATAACGCCGAGATAGGGACCGCCGAAGGACAATGGCAGCCCCAGGGACTGGCCTTCGCCGACTGCTATATCGGCCTTCATTTCCCCGGGCGTTTTTATAATTCCCAGTGACAGGGGATAGAAGACGAGGATGTTCACGATACCCCTGGCCCGGGCCTTTTCGAAAAGAGGCTCGAAGTCATCGACGATGCCGAAAAAATTCGGGTTCTGCACCACCAGCGCGGAGGTATCATCGTCAAGGAGGGATTCCAGCTTCGCCGTGTCGGCGTGGATGTCCTTCAGGTCCACTTCCACGATGTCGACATCGATATTTATCACGTAGGTGCCGATGATCTTTCTGAAAAGGGGATTGACCCCCGCATCTACGAGAATTTTCTTTCTATTATTGGCCCTCACCGCCATGGCGATCGCCTCGTACAGCGCCGTACCGCCATCGTAGAGAGACGCATTGGCGTAATCCAGCCCGGCAATTCCCGCTATCATGGTCTGGTATTCAAAAATAGCCCGCAGGGTCCCCTGGGACGCTTCCGGCTGGTAGGGGGTATAGGCCGTGAAAAATTCCGAGCGGGACGATACGGTATCCACCGCGGCAGGGATAAAGTGGTCATAGTACCCTCCCCCCAGGAACGACACCAGGTCTGTCCTGTTTCGCCGCGCCAGGTCATTGAAGACCCTGGCGACCTCGTTCTCGGACATGCCGGCTGGCAGGTCAAAGGATTTCGGCCGGAGGGATTCCGGTATATCCGTGAAAAGCTGACCGACCGATTCAACGCCGATGGCATCAAGCATCTGCCGTACGTCCCGGTCGGTATGGGGAGTGAACCGCGCCATGGCTATTCCAGTCCGGCCGCGTATTGTTTATAGGCCGCCGCGTCCATGAGGTTCTTCGTTTCCGACGGATCGGCAACCTCGATCTCCGCGATCCATCCCTCGGTGTAGCATGATTTGTTCACCAGCTCCGGCGCGTCGTCCAGGGCCTCGTTGCAAGCCGTTATCGTCCCCGAAAGGGGGGAGTAGATGTCGCTGGCGGCCTTAACCGATTCGATGCCGGTGAGGAAATCGAACTGCTTGACCTTCTTTCCGGCCTGGGGAGGATCGATGAAAGTGATGTCACCCAGCTTCTGCTGGGCGTAATCGCTGATGCCGATCTTCGCCCTGTTCCCTTCAATCCTGACCCATTCATGCTCTTTTGTATAAAAGTATCCCTCAAGGACAGTGATATCCATGCCTGTTAAACCTCCGAGTATTTGATTGATGTTTCTTTGAGGAAGGGGACCCTGGCGACGACCGCGCTGATTTCCCCCTTGCCGGAATCGATGGCGATTGCGGACCCTTCGCCGCTCAGCTGCGTGTCCACATAGCCCATGCCGATCCCTTTATTCAAATGGGGCGAGAAAACGCCGCTCGTCACATGGCCCGCGTCCTTGCCCCCGCAAAGGATCCTGTTTTCATGGCGCGGGGTCCTCCGTCCGTCCACGATGAAGCCGACGAGGCTGCGCCGGACGCCGCGCTTTTTCTGCTCAACAAGGGCCTTCTTCCCGGTGAATTCCTTTTCCATGTCGAGGAACCGCTCCATGCCGCCGTCGATGGGGGTCGTCTCCTCGGTAAACTCGTTGCCATAGAGCGGCAGGCCCACTTCCAGACGCAGGATATCGCGCGCTCCGAGGCCGGCTGGCCTCACGGCGGGGTGCTTCATCAGCGCCTGCCAGAGTTCCACGCCCCTGCCGGCGTCGATGTAGATCTCGAACCCGAGCTCGCCGGTGTAGCCGGTACGGCTGATGATGAAATTCCCCCCGAGCAGGCTGAAAAACTGGAATCCGTAATAGGCGAGCCTTTTCACCTCCTCGCCCACGATGGCCTTCATCACCTCCAGGGACCGGGGCCCCTGGACATCTATCTTTACTATGCGCGACGAGATATTCTCAAAGGAGGCCTCCGGCGAAAGCCGGCGCTGGATCGCCGTCAGGTCCTTCTGCTCGTTGGCGGCGTTGACCACCAGCATCCACTCATCGGCGGCGATGCGGTACGCGATGAGGTCATCCAGGATTTTTCCCTCATCGTCAAGCAAGAACCCGTAGCGGCAGCGCTGCGTCTTCATTTTGACGACCGGAATGGTGACGATAGAATCCAGCGAGGACCGGGAAGGATTTTCCTTGATGATGAATTCTCCCATATGGGAGATGTCGAATATGGACACGGAGGTCCTGGTATGCTTCGCTTCATCCAGGATGCTGCCGTAATGGATCGGCATGTTCCATCCCGCGAAGGGGGCCATAAGGGCCTTCAGGCTCATGTGCTCGTCATAAAGAGGTGTGTTTTTATCCATGTCTGCCGCCGGCTCCCAGGCAATTACTGAAACGTATCAACCGCTTCAATTTCAATATCAATATCCATTCTATCGCCCAGCTTTTCCAGTTCCCTCCGGATTGAAGACGCTTTCTCTTCAACGGGAATATTGATGACGCATCTCATGTTGAATATGGGAGCTCCGCTCAGGGGAGCGTTGGTGACGCGCGTTTCCATCGACTCGATATTGATGTTTCGCTTGTGCAGAATGCGGGTGATCTCATGGACGATTCCCGGGTGGTCCATGCTGGTGGCGACCAGCCGATGGGGCATCGACGGCGTTATTTTCCTCTCCTGCGGCGCCACCGTGCTTTTCACCTGGACGCTCAGGCCGGTGTTCTTTTCCAGGGCCGCCAGCTGCCCCCCCAGCTTCTCCACCATATCCTTCGCGCCCGACGCGAGAAGGACCACGGCGAATTCGCCCCCGAGAACCGCCATCCTGCTGTCCTCAATGTTGATCTTCCGCGCCGCCAGGAAGGAGCTTATCTCATCCACCAGCCCCGGCCGGTCGGAACCTACAGCTGTAAGAACGATGTATGAACCCATGATGAATATATTGAAACGCTTCATATAAAAATACAAGTTAAAATTTTTATGTCGTATGATTTTTTATCCAACACCTGTTGTGCAGCTCCCGCGCGCTGATTTTCTTTTTCCGCTTGACATTGCATCTCCATAGGGTACTCTTTTTTGCATGATAGTGAAGACCATACAGATCATATCCGTTTCCTCGTTCAGAACAGCCTCCCCCGGACCCGCATCTTCACCATATTAACGCTCTAGCCCAGGAGGGACCATCATGACGAAAAATGATGTCATCAGTCTCGATACGTTCGGATCCCACATGGCCGCATCGCTGAAAGATTACGACGGAGACTACATGATCATGACCATCGGGCCGCCGAAGAGCTTCATCGGCAGCACCATCAGGGACCTTCAGATCGGCGCCCGGTTCCAGTGCCAGATACTCTGCATCATCTATCTGGAAGGACATGCCCAATGGACCGCAGGCTCGCCGGAATGGAAAAACATGAAGATAGCTCCCACGGCCAACGACATCATCCCGGATCATGCGGCGCTCCTATTCCTCGGACGCAAGGCCGACCTCCTCAGGATCCGAGAGCTTGATTGACTCACCACAATAACCTTATCACACAGGCGGTGACCATGGAACAGAATCAGACCAGGGGAATGCTCACCCTCACACAGCTCGATGAAAAAATCCGCTCCGGCGAGATCGAAACGGTCATCGCCGCCTTCCCCGACCTATACGGTAGGCTTTTCGGCAAGCGCATCGCGCCGGATTTCTTTCTCGGCCATGTGGCGAAAACGGGGATGCACGCCTGCAACTACCTCTTCACCGTCGACATGCCGATGAACCCGGTGCCCGGCTACCGCTACGCCAACTGGAACACGGGGTACGGCGATTTTCACTGCGTTCCCGACATGGCGACCCTGCGGCACGCGTCGTGGCTCGACAAGACCGCCCTGGTCATCTGCGATATTTACGACGAGCACGGGGATTCCCTCACCGCCGTTGCGCCCCGGTCCATTCTCAAGAAGCAGGTGGCCGCAGCCTCGTCCCTCGGATTTCTTCCGATGGGCGCAGCCGAACTGGAATATTATATCTTCAAGGAGAGCTACGAAGAGGCGGGATCGAAGAAGCATCATGGTCTCGAGCCCTTCGGATCATACATCGAGGACTACCATATCCTTCAGGGCACGCGGGAAGAGCCCCTCAACGCGGCGGTGCGCCGCCACCTGGCCAACAGCGGCGTCCCCGTCGAGTTCAGCAAGGGCGAATGGGGCCCCGGCCAGCACGAGCTCAACACGCGCTATGCCGATGTCCTGACCATGGCCGACAACCAGATGGTGTACAAGCAGTGCTTCAAGGAGGTGGCGGACGCACTGGGCATATCAGTGACCTTCATGGCCAAGTTCGACGAGAACCTGGCCGGCTCGAGCTGCCACATGCATCTGAGCCTCTGGGACCCGGCAGGAAAGAAAAGTCTTTTCGCGGGCAGGGAGAAAATCGGTCCCGTCGCCGGGTCCGATCTGTTCCGCTGGTTCCTGGGAGGATGGATCGGCCACGCGGCGGAGATGATGCCCTTCTACGCACCCACGGTGAATTCCTACAAGAGATACCAGGCCGGCTCCTGGGCCCCCACCGCCCTGGCCTGGAGCTACGACAACCGCACCGCCGGATTCAGAATAGTCGGCGGCGGAGAATCCCTGCGCATCGAATCGCGGATCCCCGGCGCGGACATCAATCCGTACCTCGGCTTTGCCGCGGCCCTCGCCTCGGGACTCGACGGCATCAGGAACAGGATCGAGCCGCCGCCCCTCTACGAGGGCGACATGTATTCAGCCACGTCGCTTCCCCGCGTCCCCGCCACGCTGCGGGACGCCATCGCGGCCCTGGAGGAGAGCGCCTTCGCAAGGGAAGCCTTCGGCAACGATGTGATCGAGCATTACCTCCACTTCTATAAAACCGAGCAGCAGAGCTTCGACCGGGCCGTTACCGACTGGGAGCGGGCCCGTTATTTTGAGCAGATTTGATCAAGCAGGCGTTAATAAATTACCGGAGCGGCAACATCCCGATTGACAAATTCTTCCATTTTGCAAATATTAATCCCGGCGAAGGAAACACCGGTCCTTCCGGCAGTGCCGGTGTATTCCTTCCGTACAGATCTGAAATGTAGGAGCTAAAAATGAAAAAACGCCCATCCTGGTGGCTCGATTTCCTGCGAATCGCATGGCCCCTGACCACCCTAAGCGCAAAGATGACGCAATGGCCCATCGTGGGCAAGTTCTTAGCGGTGCTGGTCCGTCCCATCTTCACCGGCAAAAATTTTCATGTCACCCATGTTCCGGTCAACCTTGACGTAAGGGGAGCCGGCAGCACGTACCTCCCGGAGCGCATCCTGGAGGAGCTCATAAAGCGCTCGGCGCACCGGGTGACCATCAATCGCTGCACCTGCCGCGAGTCCAAGCAGTGCAAGCACTACCCCGTCGAGGACGCGTGCCTGCATCTCGGTGAAGGGACCAGCTATCTCGACCCGCACCTGGCCACGCCGCGGACCGTCGAGAGCGCCCTCGCCCACATGCGTAAAATGATCGGGATGGGCCTCATCCCGATGATCGGCAGGGTGCGCATGGACGACTTCTTCTACGGCACGCCCAACACCGGCAGGTCCCTCACCGTCTGCTTCTGCTGTCCCTGCTGCTGCACGATATTTGAATCGACCCGCTACTTTCCCGATGACGTCAAGGGCTCACTGGTGCGCCTGAAGGGGCTCAAGGTCCTCATCGACAACAGCGCCTGCACCAGGTGCGGCCTCTGCGTCGAGGGGTGCTTCACCCGGGCCCTGACCCTCGGAGACGGCGGCGTCGCATGGGACGAGAGCCTGTGCAAGGGCTGCGGGCACTGCGCAACCGTATGCCCCCAGAAGATCATCACCATCGCCGTTGACGACGTGGAGGAAGCCGTCAGGGAAGTCATGGGAAGGCTCAACGAGCGGATCAATATCGGCCCGGACGCGAAATAACCGGTAAAGTCCGATGATATCCGGTTCACATAACTGAGCGGGTGGCAATCCTTTCATGAAAAAAATGTGCTTCGCCATCGTGATCGCGCTTATCATGTCAGAGGGAATCCGCGCTGCCGCCCCGGAAAAGGAGCCGAAACCCGAGCTTCCGGAGCATTCGGAGCGGCATCCTTACCGGGGCTCCATCAGCGTCCTTGGCGGCATTACCATGGCGGGACTGCAGGGAGAATACGACTTCATACCCGAATTCGGCGTCAGGACCGTCGGACTATGCATACTGGGCGCCGATTTCAACAGCATGAACAGGAATGAATACATCATTGCCGCCATCATCGCCCCCGTCATTCATCTTGCCCCGGAGTTCAAGATCCTTGACCCGGTTCTCATGATCGGGCTCGTGTATTCCTATCACCACTGGGAATCAAAACTTTCGTATCTAAATATCGGCATTGACCGCACCGTGCGCAGGGGCAATCTCCACGATGTGACCTTCGGCACGGGCATGGGGTTTAACTTCAAGTTCGCTAACCGGTTCAAGACCGGTATCAATTTATGGATTAACTATGACTACTCGGTGGTGACCACGATTTCAATGAGGAAAAAAAAGGGGAACAGGATACTGCTTCCCATTCCTCTCATCGAATGTACCGTGCAATTTTAAATAGCGGGTCAGTTGGAATCCGACAGAGCATTCATCCGGCCGTCGTTCATCGATCCCCATGGGACCATTCATCATAACGCGCCCAGGTGAATATAATAATCGAGCTTTTGCTTGTCATGATCGGAAAGGTTGATGAAATTGATGGCTACCTTGCAGGTCCCGTCCGCGTCGTCGTCCACGCGCACGACGCTGCCCGATCCCTTGAAGATCTCGAAAGTATTCGGCTTCATGAAGGTAATATTCACGAGGGTTCCCACCGCAAGCCGCTCGGCTACGTTTATCAGCAGCCCGCCGGCGCTGATATTGACGGATTTGGACGTGTTGATTTCCCTCGTCCCGAACTGCGCCGCCTTGTCCCTCGCGACGATACGCACGTTGAACTGGTCATTGATGCGCACATATTCTCTCTTGCATTCGACCCGGGACATGGGGCAAAACTCCTTGGTTTTTCTTATGCGTTCATCGTAAAATCAAGCGCTTCCCTCGAGCTGCGTCAAAAAAAACGGATGCTCAGCGCATCCGTTTCCCGTTACTCTGATGATGTTTTAAGCCTTGGTGTCGATGCTAAATCCCTTGTTGGCTTCCTTGAATCCCTGTAATTGTGATTGAGTCTTTTTTTCCGCCTCGGGCTTGGCGATTTCATTTCCCTGCCGTTTCATTGCATCAATGGGCCCGCGGGTCATGAGATTTTCGTTAACTTTCTGTATTGCCATATAAACCTCCCTTTACATGACGCGGAATGACAATCGACATTTACCAAAAGATTTTTCATCACCGCGATCGTGAATCCATTCTGATAGAATTAAAATAACCGATAAGCCCCAATTATTCAAGAAAAAAAATCCATTCCTTGAAAAAACCGCCCTGTGGGCCTATTTTGAAACAAATGTAAAATAGTGTTGATTAATTTCGGCATAAAAATTGTTTGATTACTCACCGGCGCCATGGCAGAATTGGCCATGCCTTACAGGGGCCCGGGCGATCGCTTCGCCGTAATGGACAGCTACGTGAAAAAGACCTATTCCATAGAAACCTTCGGGTGCCAGATGAACAAAAACGATTCAGAGCTGATGTCGCTCTCCCTTGCCGATAACGGCTTTACGGCCGCCGAAGAAGGACGGATCGCGGATATAACCATATACAACACCTGCTCCGTGCGGGAACACGCCGAGAACAGGGTCCTTTCGCGGATCCGCTCCCGGCGCAAGCAGATCCGCGGGAGCGGCGGCATCATCGTCGTGGCCGGCTGCATGGCCCAGCGCATGGGAAAAGAGCTCATCGAAAACGGGATCGCCGACATGATCATCGGCCCCTACCAGTCACCCGCCATCGGGGAGCTGCTGCTGCGGCGCATGGAGGACGGCAAGGCCAATGCCTTCATTTCGCAGGACATGTCCGACTTTACCGGAAGGATAAACCACGACCTCCGCCGCCTCAGCGATACGCCGCCCTGGCACAAGTGGGTGACCATCACCCATGGGTGCGAAAACTTCTGTTCCTACTGCATTGTGCCCTCCGTGCGCGGCAGGCTCATATCGTTTCCCTCGAAGCAGATCCTTGACTACATACGCACCCTGGCGGGCGGCGGCATACGGGAGATCACACTTCTCGGCCAGAACGTAAACCAGTACGGCTCGGACAGCGGCGACGTGCCCTTCCACAGGCTCCTCGAGGCGTCAGCCGGCATCCCCGGCATTGAAAGGATAAACTTCATAACGTCCCATCCACGGGATTTTTCCGACGACATCATCCGCGTCATCCGGGACACACCTTCCATTTCGCGCTCGATACACCTTCCGCTCCAGAGCGGCTCGGACCGTATCCTGGGGCTCATGAACCGCGGCTACACCATGGCCGATTACATGAGAATAGTGGAGAATATCCGGAGCCTCCTCTACAGCAGCTCGATTTCCACGGACCTGATCGTCGGCTTTCCCGGCGAAAGCGCGGAGGAATTCCTCCAGACCATCGGGGCGCTCGAGTCCATCCGCTTTGACGAGGCCTTCACCTACGCCTATTCCCCTCGCCGGGGCACACCGGCGTTCTCATTGACCGAATCAATCAGCCGTGAAGAGAAGAGCGGCCGCCTGGCGAAGCTCATCGACGTCCAGAGAGGCATTACGAAACAGAAACTGGCGGAGCGCATCGACAGCGTTGAAGACGCCATCATCGAGGGGCTCAGCAAAAAATCGCCGGACCGTGTCAGGGGAAAGACCTTTCTCAACCACGTGGTCATAACCCCCGGGGCGCCGGAGGATATCGGGAAAAAGATCAAGATCAGGATAGACGGCGTTCTCGGCTCCACGCTGCAGGGAACGCGCATTGCGTAAAGCGTCCGCCATAGTGCTGGCCGCGCTGTTCATCGGCGGCGTCATGGATCCGCCCCTCTCCTTCGCCGGTCAATCGGGCCATGCCGACCGGAAGGACTTCGCGGCCATTCGTAAGCTGGCAGCGGAGAAAAATTACTGGGCCGTGGCAAAAAAGTCGGCCGAATTCCTGAAAAAGCACCCGGACAGCCACCTTGCTCCGGACGTACGCCTCCTCCGTGCGGAAATTGAAACATCCCCCGACGAAGCCGTCGCACAATTACGGGCCATCGTAACAAAATACCGCCGCTATAACAGGCGTGCCTATACCCAGCATCGCCTCTGTGAAATAGCCTACCTCCAGTCACAATGGGAGATCCTTGTGAGGGAGGCCCGTGAAGGGCGCCATCTGGGTAAAAGCCCCTATGCGGGAAAATTCAGCTTTTACCTGATCATCGCCCTGATACATACCGGCGATTACGCCGGAGCCGAGAGGGAATGCCGGTTTCTCATAGAGGAGAACCATGACTACCGCACCATGGCCCGGTCCCTGCTCATACTCTCGCACATCCTCCGCCTGACATCGGGATTTTCCCGGGAATACATTGGCACCCTCAGGGACATCGCCCTCGGCTACGGAGATTCCGACGCCATGCAGGCGGTGTTGTACCTGCTCGGCGAATTCTATGAAAACAGGCGCATGTATGACGAATCGTATTCCGCCTATTACGATCTCCTTTCAAAATATCCCGGATCGCCCGAAGCCGCGGAGGCTGCCCGCCGCGTCAAGGGGCTGATGAAACACGGCCCTCGCCGGGTCCCCTACCTCCCGGGAAAAATGGTACTTGATGCCACTGAAAAGATAGATATACATCCGGAAACGGACATTTCGGAAGAAGATCATTCATCCGCCTTCTATTCGATTTCCGTCGGGCCCCTCGCCTCCGCCCGGGAGGCGGCGGAGCTGAAGGGCCTTCTGAAAGGGTTCGATTTCGTTAAAACGGTACGGCTTACGAAGGGATACGCACTGTATGTCGGCAAGGGCTTCGACGAGGGAGCCGCCCTGAAGCTCAAGGTGAGGCTCGCGGAGGAATACGGCATCAACGGCCGCATTGTCCGCATTTCCACAGACGGCGAGCGCTCCTATATTTACGGGGAATGACGGCCGCCGGTTCCCTCCTCAGCCGACATCCTGCGCGGTCCGATACACCGCGCCGCCGACACCCCCCTCCAATCCCGGGTGAACGGGCTACAGGCCAAAATCGATCACGATCGCGGTCCCCTTCTCCTGCTCGATCGAGAGGCTTCCCTTCAGCTGTTTTACCAGTATGCGCACAAGGGTAAACCCGAATCCGCCGGACCTGTCAATATCAACGGATACTGGGATGCCCTTGCCGTTGTCCCTGACCCGGAGGGTCGCACGGTTATCCCGCGAGGTGACGGATATGGATAGAAGGCCTTCAGCCATGCCGGCGAAGGCGTATTTCATCGCGTTGGTTATAAGCTCGTTGACGATGATGCCCAGCGACGACAGGGTGGTGACGCCGAGGGGGATATCCTCAATATGCTTTTCGACCATCACGATCGTATTGCCGGGAAACATCGCTATGATCTCGTCCACCAGCGTCGAGAGGTAGCTCCTGATCGAAAGCTCCCTGAGATTCTCTGAACGGTAGAGTTTGTCATAGAGCACTGCCATGCCCTGCATGCGCCGTACGGCGTCTTTCAGGGCCACCGCCACGGCAGGTTCCTTCGCTGCGTTTGACTGCAGGGAGAGCAGGCTCATGATGGTGTTCATGTTGTTTTTGATACGATGATGGACTTCCTTCAGGAGCAGCTCCTTTTCTGCGAGGAGGTTCTTTATTTTTTCTTCCGCCTGTTTCCGCTCGCTGATGTCATGGGCTACGACGGTCGAGCCCACGATCTTCCCGTCATGGCGGATAAAATCATTGTGGAGCTCCACCCACCGGGTATTGCCGTTTTTTTCCTTGATGCGGTATTCCAGGCTCTCAGGAACGTTCTCTCCCGCGTGAATTTTTTTCAGCCGTTCCATGAGGAGCTCCTTGCTATCGTCAGTCAAAATATCAAAGGTGTTCATGGTAAGAAGCTCTTCTTCGGAATACCCCGTATACTCGCAGATGAGGGAGTTTGCCTTGACGAAGCGTCCCCTGGTGAAATCAATTTCCCAGATCCCGGCCGGCGCATGGGTGAACAGCTGCCGGTACTTCGCTTCGCTCTCGCCAAGGGCCTTTTCCGCCGTCTTGTGCTCGGTGATATCGCGGATGATCTCGATGGCTCCGATCCGCTCTCCGTCAGAATCGAACAGCGGCGCAGCCGACCCCCAGAGATAGGCCCCGGCACCCTGGTTCATATGGGGGATGTAAACCTCGGCATAGATATTGTTTTCCACACGCCGTACATTGGTGTACTTCGCCTCCAGTTCGGCCGTCGTAAGATCGACAAGATCGATCAGGATCGGCCTCCGCTCACGGTAAAAGGGGACCGCGTATTCGTATCCGCCCTTCCCCAGCATCTCCTCCTTGTTCACGCCGCTCATGTGCTCAATGGCCTTGTTCCAGTAGATCACCTTCCGGTCCCGGTCTATGACAAAGGTCGCGTCAGGGAGGAACTCGATGATGTCGTCCAGCTGCCGCAAGGTCGCGTTCAGCCTCTCCTCGGCCCTCTTGCGCTCGGTAATATCATCCACGAATCCCTCTATTCCCTGGAAGGCGCCCTGCGCATCGTAGCGGGGCCACGCGTACAGGTACCCGACCGCGATGGTGCCGTTCTTCTTGAAAAATTCGCCCTCGAATTTGCGCAACGAATCGCTTCCGACGATCATCCTGACATTTCTCTCCCGCTGCTCCGGGTGGGCATAAAGCCTGGAGACTTTCCTTTCAATGGCCGCCAGTAATTCCTCCGGGGAATCATAGTCAAGCATGGCTGCCAGCGCCGGATTGACGGACAAGAGCTCGCCTTCGGGGCTGGTCTGGAATATGCCCATGATCGAATTTTCGAACATTCGCCGATACCGCGCTTCGCTCTCAAATAAAACCGTCTCGGACCGCTTCCGGTCCGTAATATCCATGAGGGAGGCGACCCTATTCATGGTGCCGGGGATTATATCCACGGTGACGAGAATATCCCGTATCTCGCCTTTCTTTGTTACAAACCTGAACTCATACTGCCGCGGAACGCCTTTGTTCGGATTGCTTCGTGAACGATGCCATTCGAGCATGATATTCAGGTCTTCCGGAACCACAAAATCAGACCACTTCTTCCTGCCTTCTATGTCTTCCTTTGTATAGCCGCACAGAGACACGAATTGGGCATTGGCGTGAACGATGACGGCATCCTCATTGTAAATGACGACGGCCGTCCCGGTATTTTCAAAAATGGCCCGGTATTTCTTTTCGCTCTCGCTGACCTGGGTTTCCTTCTCCTTGAGCGCGCGATATGCATCGTGGAGCTTGAACGCCATGGCGATCGAAGCGGCCAGCACCGTCATGCCGGTTTTCTTTATCACATATCCGTAGGATGTGACGCTCTCGATCCGTTCCACGATCTCCTTTTCCGAATGGGATGAGAGAAAAACAACGGGTATGTCATGGGTCGTGAGGATCTGCCGGGCGGCCTCGACCCCGTCGATTCCCTGGCCGAGGTTTATATCCATGAGGATGAGGTCGAAATCATCCGCCGAAGCTCGGACCTTCTCTACCGCCTCGTCGCCGCTGTACGCGGGAACGACCCGGTAACCCATTTCAGACAGGGCCGCCGTTTCCTCCATCGCGACGAAGGCCTCATCTTCTACCAGGAGAATGCATTTTCGCCCGGTGTCCGTGCTGCCAGACATCTCCACCTCCCTCAATATTACAGCCAAATATTGATACCCTGATAGTGGACCGGATAGATTGCAGGGCCCGCGATACAACAGCACCGGCTCTATTTCTGGAAAGCGACCCCTGTATCCCCACTATTATATAGATATCACATTATTGTCCCGGTGTCAATCCATTGATATGGATAGAACTGCATATATTCGATTAATGCAATGCCCGGGAACCGGGAGGCGCCATGTTATAAACTCACGGGAATTGCTCCATTGGCGGTCCTGCCGTGAAATAACCACTTGACGGGCATATTCATTCTCTATAAGGTCACCACCGGCATGAATTGGATCAGATTCACGGATTCACCGTAAAGTTGGCGCGGATCGTTATATTCACGGGGAGCATAGATGGATTCCAAAATAACGCCGGCAATGAAGCAGTACCTGGACATGAAAAAAAAGTACCAGGAAGAGATACTCTTCTTCCGCATGGGCGATTTCTACGAGATGTTCTTCGAGGACGCCCGGATAGCGTCGAAGATCCTGGACATCGCCCTCACCTCGCGGCAGAACGACATACCCATGTGCGGCATCCCGTACCACGCCGCCGAAAGCTATATCGCCCGCCTCATCAAGGCCGGAAAGCGCGTGGCCATCTGCGAGCAGATGGAGGCGGTCCCCTCGAGCGGCCCTGTCGTGAAACGGGAGGTGGTGAGGGTCGTCACGCCCGGCACGGTGGTGGAGGCCAACCTGCTCCAGTCGGACGAGAACAATTTCCTCGCCTCGATTATCATCGACACTGCCGCCATCGGCCTGGCCTTCGTCGACATATCGACGGGCGATTTTTTCCTGTCGTCCATCGGCAAGTCGATGGACCTCTTCCGCAGCGAGATCATCAAGTTTAATCCCCGCGAGGCTGTACTCTACGAGGGCGATTCCCCCGACAACGGCGCCTTCGCCGATTTCATCGCCCTGCGGGACATCCCGGTCTACCGCATCAACGAGTGGCTCTACGACGCGGATTACATGGCGAACATCATCTGCGAGACCTTCAGGATCGCCGGGACCAAGGGCCTTGGCATCACCGCCGATCTCGACATCATGACCGCGGGATCCATTCTCCAGTACCTGAAGGAGGCCCACAAGAAGAGCTTCGACCACCTGAAATACCCCCGGAAAATACTCTCCGGCGACATCATGACCCTGGACGACGCCACGATATCCAACCTCGAGCTGGTCAGGAACCTCCAGGACGGGACGAAGAACCGCACCCTCTTTTCCGTCCTCGACTACACCGGGACCGCCATGGGAAGGCGCGCCCTGGAGCGAAACATCCTCCAGCCGCTCCTGGACACGGCCGCGATTGAAAAGCGCCTTGACATGGTCCAGTACCTGCACGAGTTCCACCAGCTCACGGCGCAGCTCTCGGGAATCATGGGAGGCATCCATGATATCGAGCGCCTCATCTCGCGCTTCGTCATCGGCAGGACCTTCCCGAGGAATTTCATCGCCCTTATGAACTCGACCAGGGCGGCCGCGGAAATCCGGTCCATCCTCGCCGAGCAGCCCCATGACCTGGTGCGGGAGATCGCCGAAACCATACCCGACCTGACCGAGCTTGCGTCCATCATTCACGCCGCCATCGACGACGATCCCTCCCTGTCCCCCGAGCACGGCAGGGTCATCCGGAAGGGATTCAACGCCGACCTGGACCGCATCTACGAGCTGAAGACCAACGCGAAGAACTGGATCGTGGAGTACCAGGAGGAGGAGAAGAAAAACCTGGGCATGTCGTCCCTTAAGATACGCTACAACAAGATCCTGGGCTACTATATCGAGGTGAGCAAGGGTCAGGCCTCGGCCATGCCGGAAACGTATTTCCGAAAACAGACACTGGTAGGATCGGAGCGCTTCACCACCGAGAAACTCCAGGCCTTCGAGTCGGAGATCCTCTCCGCGTCGGAAAAGATCGTTCAGATCGAAAACGAGGAGATCGCCAGGCTCACGAAGGCGGTCCTCGAGGCCAGGGCCGGGTTCCAGGCCATGGCGGAAGCCATCGGCGGCCTCGACTGCTGGTGCTCCCTCGCCATGGCCGCGAAAGAGAACCGCTTCGTGCGCCCCGGCATCAACGCCGACGGCATCACCCGCATCAGGGAGGGTCGCCATCCCGTGGTGGAAAAATACTACACCAGGGAGGTGTTCATCCCCAATGACATCAACCTGGACGCGGACGAAAACATCATAAAGATAATCACCGGCCCCAACATGTCGGGGAAGTCGACCTACATCCGGATGTCGGCGGTAATACAGCTCATGGCGCAGATAGGGTCTTTCGTGCCGGCGCGGGAGGCCGTCCTTTCCATCGCCGACCGCATATTCACCAGGATCGGCGCGTCGGACAACATATCCCGGGGTGAATCGACGTTCCTTGTCGAAATGAACGAAACCGCCGGCATACTCAACAACGCGACGCCCCGGAGCCTGATAATCATGGACGAGATCGGCAGGGGCACCAGCACCTACGACGGCCTGTCGATCGCCTGGGCCGTGGTGGAGTACATCCAGCGCTACCTGAAAGCGCGGACCCTCTTCGCGACGCACTACCATGAGCTCACCCAGCTCGGAAACCGCAGGGGCATCGTCAATTATACGGTCATGGTCAAGGAGCGCCTGAACGGGGTCGATTTTCTCCACAAGGTGGTGAGGGGGGCCGCTGACAAATCCTACGGCATCCATGTGGCGAACCTGGCCGGGATACCGAAACCGATCATCGCCAAGGCGGAGCAGATTCTCCAGCGCCTTGAGAAGGGCCGGAAGAACATCAAGCCCCTGAACCCTGAAGAGGAAGAGGACGCCGAGCAGCTCGAGATTTTTAACGCCTCAAACCATCTGGTTGTCCAGGCTATAAAAAACATCGATACCGATACCATCACCCCGATAGAGGCTTTAAATGAGCTGCACCGGTTGAAAAAACTGATCGAATAATGAAGATGATCCTATAGGAATTTGATAATCATCGTAAAAAATCAATGAGTTATAAAAATAATAGAAATTACTTGATTTTTTGCCGATTTTATTATTAGTGATAATATATTATGTGTTTAATCAAGAGGCAAAATGTCTGACATACAGTTTAAGGTCGAAAATTACCTCGCCAATTCCTTTGTTATTGTTGAAGGCAAAAAAAACGCCAATAACTTTTATATTATTCTCAAGGGAAAGGTCAAGGTCGCCAAGGATAACCCGGTAATAGCTACCGAGCCGTATTCCGTCCTGGGACCGGGCGATTTTTTCGGTGTTGTGTCATGCATGAGCGCCCATGCCCGGATCGAATCAGCCGTTGCCCTTGAAAACGTTTCACTCATCTCCGTCGATAGGGAGAAATTCGGCCTCCTTATCCAGAAAAACCCGACCGTGGCCATGAAAATCATACGGTTTTTCAGCCGCCAGCTCCGCGATTTTGACCAGGCCATCACCAACCTGACCTTCAAAAATGTAGCAACCGAAGACCCTTCGCACCTCTATAATATCGGCGAATATTATATCAAGAAGAGGGTCCTGAACCATGCCATATACGCCTACCAGAAGTTTTTGCAATACAGGCCGACCAGTGAGAACCGTGATATGGCCATACAGCGTCTCCAATCCCTGAAAGCCCCCCTGAAATCCCCCGACACGGGCCAAAAGGCGGGCATGAACCGCAAATACAGGGACAATACCATGATATTCTGCGAATACGAGCCGGGCGAAGAGCTCTTCATCATCCAATCAGGCAAGGTCAAGATCACCAAGATCGTCAACGAGGAAGTGCTCCTGGCGGTGCTCAAGCAGGGCGACATTTTCGGCGAAATGGCCATCCTCGACAACAAGCCGCGCAGCGCCTCCGCCATTACCTTCGGCGACGTCGAAGTGCTGGCCATCAACAAGTCGAACTTCGAGAGCATGGTCCAGGCCCAGCCCCAGCTGGCGACGCGCCTGATCCAGATCCTGAGCGAGCGTATCTGGACCGCCTACCGTCAGCTGGAAAACCTCATGATCCAGGATCCCCTGGGGCGCATTTACGATACCCTTCTCATACAGCTTGAAAAGCAAAAAATACGGATCGAAGCGAAGCAGCCCCATAACTTTGAATTCGGCACAAAGGAATTGATCAACATGGTGGGCCTCACTCCCGAAAAGGGAGACATGTACGTCGTCCAGCTCCTGGAGGACAAGCATTTCGTCCTCTCTGAAGGTAAGATCGTTTGCACCGATATCCTTGAACTGGAAAAGACCGTGCAGTTCTACAGAAAAAAAGCCGCCATGGAAAGAAAACGTGAAGCCAGTAAAAACGCTTAAAGCCGCCGCCTTTGTCCTTGTTTCCGTAATCCTCCTTCTGTCCGCCTCCATTGCGCTGCTGGTCGCCTTTTACCCCGCTGAAAGGATATTATCCCTGGTCACGGAGAAGGCCGAGAGCGCCCTGGGAAGAAAAGTCATCATCCGGCACATCGGGTACGGCATCGGCGGGATTACCCTTGAGGACGTCACCGTTTACGAATCAGACAAAGAATCACCGGTCCTGGCCGGCGTCGACAGGGCCGACCTCCGCATCTCCCTTCTTTCCCTGTTCAAGATGGAGCTGGATTTCAGCTCCATATCCCTGAAAAAGGCGCGCTGCAATATCGTGTTCGACGAGAACAGGGAATCGAACATCGGGAAGCTCCTCTCGAGCCTCACGAAAGGCAAGGGATCCGGCGTAACGGCGAAAATATCCAGGATCAAGGTTACGGACGCTACCGTTACCCTCTCAAATCCGCCCCCCGTACTGGCGCCACTGGCCGGCACCTACAACATCGACGTCACGGTAAAGATCGGCACGAATATCATGGTAAAGGATTGCACGGTTCAACTGCCGCGTCCGCGGGGGATCGTGCATCCGGAATTGACCATAAAAACATCGAAGGACAACTTTGAAATAACCGGCGATGTCAGGCTGGAAAACGCGTCCCTTCTCTGGGTATACCAGTGGGGAAAAAACGTGAACCTCCCTTACAATGTTGTCAATGGAACCGTTAAAAACCTGGTGATAACAAAATCATTCGTCAGGGGGGACGTCATCGCCGCATCGACGCTCCTCAATACCCCGAAGGTCATAAGCGCCAACGGATTCTGCAAGGTTGATATCAGCGGACGGACGGTCTTCATCGGGCGCGTCAGCGGAGGAATCGATAAATCCTCATTCTACATTGACAGCCTCCATTTCACCTTTGGCGGCGGACTGATAGGCTTCAACATCAGGAACATCGATGCCCAGGTATCGGACGCAGCGGCTGTCCTGAAATTCCTCCCGGCCAAGCTGTACGGTAAGGTGGAGGGAGACCTTCGCTACGGCGGCGGACTCTATAACGGGAACCTCAAGCTGGTCAATTGCGGCTATGACCCGGAGATCAAGCTGATCAGCGACCTGAACGCCTCCGTAACCATAGCCGAAAGCCGATTCAAGCAGACCGGAATCCCCTTCAGGTTCTACGGCAATCCGTGCGTACTCTCCATCGCCTCCACGGAAGCGGACTTCTCGAAACTCTTCATCAACGTCGGGGCCGAAAAAATCGTCATCGATCCCGAAAAGAACAGGTTCTCCCAGGGCGACGCGCCCATCAACATCCCGAAGGAGATCAGCGGCATTATTAATGTGAACCGTCTCCAGTACGGCGCCCACCAGGTCAGCGGCATTCAGCTCCAGTACCTCCTCTCCGGGAGCACCGTCTCCATAAAAGGGTTCCAGTTCATTTTTTCCGAGGGGAAAATCAACGGCAGCGGCGCCATCTCCATGGGTCAGGGCCCGCCGCAGGCGTCGCTGGCGCTGAATTTCGCGGGCCTCCTGATGCAGGACGCGGTATCTCCCAATGAAAAGATACGCAACAGGATCTTCGGGACGGCGAGCGGCAAGGCGAAGGTCGACTTCGAGCTGAGCGGAAGGATCCTCCAGACGGCGCGGGGCAACGTCGAGTTCACCGTCGACCGGGGGAAGCTTGTCGATACCGGGGTCCAGAACGGCCTCGGACTCCTCCTGTCGGAGCTGAAATACAAGCTGCGGGACCTGGAGTTCAACAAGATCTACGGCAACATGGACATCAGGGGCACGAACTATCTCGTCCGCTCCTTCATATTCAGCTCCAACAAGGTGCGCCTGAAGATCACCGGCACTTTCAACGACAAGCTGGTCGCGAGCCCGCTGAACATCACGCTGGAATTCACCAGGGAATTCATACAGGACCTCCCGGGGCTCATCACCATGGGCCTGAACAACTACCTGAGGGGGGAATGGTACATCATGCCCTTCGTCCTTAACGGCGACATGATGAACGGCAGCAACGTGAAACGGGTAAACTGAGAAGAAGATCTCTCGCGGAGTCGCGGAGACGCAGAGGTTTTATAGGTTTGGCCTTTACAGAAATATGATACAACTGCATCATATCCTGCATTCATCATCTAAATAAAAAATAACCGCACAACAAAATCCGAAAATATTATTTTAAAAACAGCTCAAACGAACTCTGCGCCTCAGCGCCTCTGCGAGAACCTTTTTAATATTTTTTATCGGCGTACTCCAGCCAGCCCCCGGCCTGGACGAGGTCCCGGTCGAATTCCGAGATGGCGAACCTGATCCGCTCCTCCTCCCCGTTTACCCGGATGATGAACTGCCCCTGGGTGAAATCGGTCTCGATCTCGGCGTCCTTGTCCGCCGCTGACGTGAAGAGCATGTCGATGGCCTCATGGGGGAGCTCCACCGCCATCATGCCGCAGTTGTACATGTTCTGCCTGAATATTCTCGCGAAGCTTTCGGCGATCACCAGGTTGATGCCGTTCATTTCGAGGGCCCACGGCGCGTGCTCCCTCGAGGAGCCGCACCCGAAATTGGAGCGGGTGATGATGACGCTCTTGCCGGGGATGTCGCGGCGATGGTCAAAGCCTTCCATTTTCAGGCCCTCGAGGAGATGGGGCTTCAGCGCCTCCTTCGTGATCTCGGTGAGGTAATGGGCGGGGATGATCTCGTCTGTATTGATGTCTGCCCTGTCGAGGAAGAGGGCCTTCCCGTTGAAATTCTTCATGCTATTTCCGCCCCCGGTAGAGTTCAGAGTTTGCTATGGCGCCGGCGATCGCCGAGGCGGCGGCCGTGGCAGGGCTCATGAGGTGGACCATGCCGCCCGCCCCCATCCTGCCCTGGAAGTTCCGGTTGGTCGTGGAGGCGCACACCTCGCCGGAGGCGAGGACGCCGTTGCTCATGCCGAGACAGGCCCCGCAGGTCGGATTGGTGACGCAGAAGCCCGCGTCCATAAATATCTTTATGATCCCCTCTTCGAGGGCCATCCGGTATATCTTCGGGGTGGCCGGCGACACGATGGCCCTGACGCGGTCGCTGATCCTCTTTCCCTTGAGCACCCGGGCAGCCACGCGGAGGTCCTCGATGCGGCCGTTGGTGCATGACCCGATATAGATCTGGTCCACGGGCGTTCCTTCCATGAGGCGCACCGGCTTCACCTGGTCAGGCTTGTAGCCGAAGGTGACCACCGGCTCCAGGCCGGAGACGTCAAGGTCGATTGTTTTTTCATAGGAGGCGCCAGGATCGGAGATCCATTTTAAATAGTCTTTGAGCGCCTCTTCCTTCGAGGCATAATCGCCGCCGATGAATTCCCAGAGATACTCCACCGTGGTCATGTCCGGATGGCATATCCCGCTGGTGGCGCCGGCCTCGACTGCCATGTTGCAGAGGGTCATCCTGGACTCCATGGACAGGGCCGCGATGACCGGGCCGGTGAATTCTATGACCATGTTGGTGGCGCCGTTGACGCCGATATTCCCGATGATGGATAGTATGACGTCCTTCGCGAAGACGCCTTCCTGAAGATCGCCGGTGACATTTATCCTCATGGTGCGGGGCGAATTGAAGGCGCACACACCCTTGAGGATGGCCACCTCGAGATCGGTCGAGCCGACCCCGGCCGCGAAGGCGCCGAAGGCCCCGTGGGTACAGGTGTGGGAATCGCCCATGATGACGGTATAGCCGGGCCGCACGAAGCCGTTCTCCGGGAACAGGGCGTGGCACACGCCGTTCCTGCCGATGTCAAAATAGTCCTTTATGCCGTGGCGCCGCGCCCAGTCGCGCAGGATCTTCCCCTGCTCCGCCGTTTTCGAATCCTTGGCCGGCGTTACATGGTCGATCACGGCCTTGATCCTGTCCGGATCGAAGACCCGGTCCTTCCCCTTCGCCACCAGGTCGTTGATCGCGATGGGCGTCGTGATCTCGTGGCAGAAGACCGCGTCAAGGGTGAGAACATGTATGGCTGGAGTCGGATTGTCGATGCGATGTGCGTTGAATATTTTTTCCGCTATTGTATATCCCATTCACTGAATACCTTTGATCTCTAATGCGCCGCTCTCCAGGAATTCGCCCTCGCCGTCGTCATCGTCGCCTGGAATGACCTTCCCTATATCTTTGAACGCGATGAACTTTCCCTTGAGGACGACCTTCAGGCGGGAAGATTCCTGGACCTTGCCCTTCAGCAGCTCATTGGCCAGGGAATCCTCTATGTCGCTCTGGATTACCCTGCGAAGGTTCCTGGCCCCGAAATTTTCGTCAAATCCTTTTTCTATCAGGTACTTCCTGACCCCCGTGGAAAATACCAGCTCGATCTTCCGGTCCCACAGCTTCTCATTGATGCGGGAGAGCATCAGGTCGACGATCCGCTTGATATGGTTCCTGTCGAGCTTGTGGAAATAGACCACCTCGTCGACCCGGTTCAGGAACTCGGGGCTGAACAGGCGCCTCAACTCGTCGCTCACCTTGTCCCGGGCGCCGCTGTCTCGCGATTCATCGTCGCCGAATCCCATTTTCCCGATCTTCTGGTACTCCCTGTTGCCGATATTCGAGGTCATGATGATGATGGTGTCCCGGAAGCTGATCGTGGAGCCGGACCCGTCGGTCAGCTCGCCCTCCTCGAAGACCTGGAGGAGGATGTTGAAGACGTCCGGATGGGCCTTCTCGATCTCGTCGAGAAGAATGACCGAATAGGGCCTCCGCCTGATCTTTTCCGTGAGCTGCCCGCCCTCCTCGTAGCCGATATAGCCCGGGGGCGCCCCGATAAGGCGCGACACGGAATGCTTTTCCATGTATTCCGACATATCCACCCTGACAAGGTTCCGCTCGTCGTCGAAGAGGAACTCGGCGAGGGCCTTCGCCAGCTCGGTCTTTCCCACGCCCGTCGGGCCCAGGAATATGAAGGCCCCCATGGGCCGGCTCGAGCTGCCGAGGCCGGCCCGGGAACGCCTGATGGCGCGGCTCACGGCGCGTATGGCGTCGTCCTGCCCTATGATACGTTTGTGGATCTCCTCCTCCATGCGCATCAGCTTTTCGGTTTCCGATTCCTCGATGCTCTTGACCGGGATCCCGGTGCTCTCTGAAACGATCACCGCGATCTGGTCCGGGGTTACCATTATTTCATATTCGTTCTTCTTGTCGTGCCAGTTTTCCATCTTCACGGCGAGGATCTCTCGCTTGTCATGGATCAGGTCGCGGATCGCGGCCGCCTGTTCGTACTCCTGGGACAGCACGAGCTCGTTCTTCTTCGTGATGAGGCCGTCAATCTCCGCCTCCAGGGCGATGATGTCCTCGGGGATGTCGAAATTCTCCAGCCGGGCCATGGCGCCGGCCTCGTCGATGATGTCGATGGCCTTGTCCGGCAGGCAGCGGTCGTTGATGTAGCGGTCGGCCAGTACCGCCGCCTTCACCAGCGACTCCTGGATGAACCGCACCTTGTGGTGGCTCTCGAAGCGCTCCTTCAGGCCCTTCAGGATGCGTATGGTCTCGTCCACGTCGGGCTCCTCCACCAGGATCGACTGGAAGCGCCGCACCAGGGCCGTGTCCTTTTCCACGTACATCTTGTACTCGTTGATGGTGGTGGCTCCGATGCACTGCAGCTCGCCCCGCGCCAGGGCCGGCTTCAGGATATTGGCCGCGTCTATGGCGCCCTCGGCGGCGCCGGCGCCGATCAGTGTGTGGACCTCGTCTATGAAAATGATGATGTTGCCGTCATCGGTGATCTCCTTAACGACGCGCTTGAGGCGCTCCTCGAACTCGCCGCGGTACTTTGTGCCAGCCACGATGGCCGCCATATCGAGGGAAAGGACCCTCTTGTCGTACAGCGGCTCCGGGATCTCCTTGCGGACGATGCGCTGCGCCAGGCCCTCCACGATGGCGGTCTTGCCCACGCCGGCCTCGCCGATCAGGATCGGATTGTTCTTGCGCTTCCGCGACAGGATGCGAATGACGCGGTTTATCTCGTCATCCCGGCCGATAACCGGGTCAAGGGCCCCCTCGGTGGCCATCTTGGTGAGGTCGCGGGCGAATTCATCAAGCGCGGGGGGCTTCACCGTCTTGACCTTGGCCTGCTTCTCGTTGTTTACCTTCACGCCGAGGACGCGCAATATCTCGTTCCTGATGACGTTGTAATCGATGCCGGAGCGGATGAGATTGTCAAGGCCCGAGCAGGTTCCCTCGCGGAAAATGGCCAGGAGCAGGTGCTCCGTGCCGATATAGGAGTTTCGGAGCTTCCGGGCCTCCTCCTTCGACATCTCGATGATGCGCTTGTACTTGGAGCTGAGGGGGACCTTGCCGAGAATTATGGTGGCCCGGTCCCTGCGGACCGACTGCTCGATGTCCTGGATGAATTTTTCGAAATTGATGCCGAGGTTTTTCATGATGCGGGCGGCCACCGATTCCTCGTCTTTCAGCAGCGATATCATGATGTGATCCGGATCGATCATGTCCGAGTTGAGGCGCTTCCCTTCGCTCTGGGCCATTATTTCCAACACTTTTTTGGAACGCTTGGTGAACTCGAACATCATTTAACCTCGAATGTCTGCATTATTTTGCGGATATAATCGGCCCGGTACTCGTCGCATTCGGCGGTGCTCTTGAACAGCAGGGCATAATGGCGCTGGAGATGGGCCCACTGGATATTGACCATGATGTCATTGATCGATTTGACATCTATATTCTTGATGACAGCCAGCACGATCCCGAGTCGGACGTTGGAACAGTGGTCCATGGCCTCGATGTAGCTGATCCGCCTCGAATAGAGCAGGGTCCCGTAGGAGCGCCATACCATGTCCTCGATCTCGGTGCGGGACTCCGAAAAGTATTCGTCGCGGCGGTTGTCTTCGTTCTCGAGGATCCGGCCCACCACTTCATCGACGGACTCGATAATGTCCACCTCAGAGGGCCCGAGGGAAATCCGGTTTGACAGCTGGTAAAGGCCGCCGAGGGTCTTGCTCGACTTACCGATGGTGCCCTTAATCTCCATGGAGTTCTTCTTGTCCTCGGGGATAAGCTCCTGGACCGCGTTCTTGATCGTTATCACCGGCAGGTGAAGGAGAACCGACACCCGGAGGGCCGTGCCCAGGTTCGACGTGCATGCCGTCAGGTATCCCAGCTCGTCGGAAAAGGCGTAGGGCACGAAGCGGTTCAGCTCGGTGTCCACCCGGTCCGCCGTTTTATAGGTCTCCATGAGCTGAAGGCCGGGACGGATCACCTGTATCCTGAAATGGTCTTCCTCGTTCACGAGGATGCTGAAATCATCGATACCATCAAGGGCCACCATGCTGTTGTCGGCCACTTCCATCTCGTAGGTAATTATGTTTCTCTCGCGTAAAAACCGCTTCTCGTTTGCGTCGACATCCTTCAGATCGATGATACTCACATGGCCGCGGTACGCGGATTCGCGGGCGAACCGCTCAATCGCTCCCCGTATGGGGAACGTCTCATCATCGGCCATCCTTCCAGGAAACGGCACCGACAGCATGTTGCGGGCCAGCCGGAGCCTGCTGGATAGCACGATATGGCTGAAGGGGCCCGTTGACGTCCAGAAGCCGGACTGTTGTAGCACTTCCTCAAACAATGTCATTCCCCCGCATGATCATGATGCTTCAAGCTCCCGTATTTTATCGCGCAGGCGGGCCGCCTCTTCATAGCGCTCGTCATTGACGGCCTGTCCCAGCATGCTCTTCAGCTCTTCGATCGATTTTTTCGCGTAGATAAAATCAGCCGGCTTCTCGTAGGTCATGATCTGGATGCCTTCGGGATTGGCCGGATGCTTGCCGGAATGCTTACCCCCTCCATGATATCCCGCGATGACCGATTTCAGCGACTCCCCGAGATATCGATAACAATCGGGACAGCCGAGCTTGCTCTCCCTGCTGTAATCCACGAAGGATAGGCCGCAGCTCTTGCACACGCCGCCGGTGACGTACTCATCGACCTCGTTCACATCAAGAAATGACAGCATTTCAGGGATGGATAGGGAAAAATTCGAAAGCTTCGAATTCAATCCGATCTCACGCGCGCAACTCTCGCACAGATGCAGCTCCGACTTGACATCTTTTATAATCTCTGTCAGGTGGATGGTAGCCTCCGTATTTTTGCACCGTTCACAGAACATATTATACTATTTCTCACCTGCACGCTTAACACCGGTCGTTCTGATCGCCGTCCTTGCATGATTCCCGGCATATTACAAGGCATCATCATTATAAGCGATTACCGGTATGAAAAGCTCCTTTATAAAATCTTTACGTTCAGCACAATTTTAATATACTAAATTATCTGGTAATACAGTTAACCAAAATGATTTTTTTACCAATTCCCGGCATATTATTCCTAAATTGATTTTTTTCGATTCTAAACCATTTTGCCGAGGCTATGGGACAGAGCCCTTAAATGCCCCCCTCGGAGGTCTTCCTTCGAACCAAAACATAATTTTGCGTCATGTCTAATATATCATTATACAAACCTTGATGCAAGCCATAATTTAGCAAATGTTAAATAGTGTATATTTTTTTCAATACCAATGAAATTAATGTGCATTTTACAGCACTTAATAATCAATAAAATTCACCACCGCCGACATCGTCTACTGTCTCAAATTGAATAATTTTATACAAGTTATGCAACAACTCCAATATTTCTTTGCCATATTTTTTAATTTACTAAAATATTACAATACTATTAGGATTATAAAGAAGAAAAAGTTACGACATCATTCATCAACTCAGGGATCACCGCCGGTTGAATCGCCAGGTCACCGCAGCCGTGACAGCCATGGTATAACATTACCTCACATTGGAGAAAAAATACGAATAGAAAAAAGAAGACCGGCGCCCCTGTACATACCAAACCACCTGGTCAGGCGGTCCCCGTGTTCCGGATTTGAATATTATTGCAGCTGTTAAAAGATAATCTTGTTGACGGTATCTTAAAAGCATTCAAAAATATTCCATGCTTTTCGGCAAAAGAAAATCACAGCAAGTAAGCTACTTTGTCTCCATCGGTTCCGGCTTAAACCAGATACCCCTTATCAATGAGGCGAAAAAACAGGGATTTCATGTTATCGGCGTCGATGCCAGCGTGTATGCGCCTGGCTTTTATCAATGCGACCTGAAAATCCAGGAATCCGTCGAAAACTACGATAGTATCTACGAAAAGCTGATCGAGCTCCTGGTGGACGGCGATATCCACGGCATCATGACCAAATCATACGGTCCCGCGATCATAACGACGAGCTTTCTCACGGAAAAATTCAAGATACCCTTCATTCCCTTCGCCGCCAGCGGCAGCTTCATCGATAAAAAGAAGATGAAGTCCCATTTCGTCGAGCATAACATACTGACACCGTACACAATTCAGCAGAATGCCAGGCACAAGCAGGATAAAAACAATACCGGCGGCTTCCCGGTGATCATTAAGCCCAACGTCGGTCACGCGAAAAAGAACGTGCGGATGGCGTCCGACAGCGCGGAGCTGAAGAGGATCTGCGCGGCCCATTATCGCAGCGATGAAGAATACCTCCTTGAAAAATTCATAACCGGCGATGAAATAATCGTGGCAGGCATCATCCACGACGGCAGATATCACCTTGTGGAAATCACCGACAAGAAGACGTCATATCCGCCCTATTTCATCGACCTGCTCCACATCGCGCCATCGAAGCACCTGCACCTGTGGAAAAAAATCGAGGCCATCGGTCAGCAGGTCGCCGAGGCGTTCTCCATATCGCGGTCTCCCCTTATCATGGAGATAGTCATCGACAAGGACGAAGAGCCCTTTCTCATCGAGGCGGTCCCGGAATTCGGGGGTGAATTCATTCCCGACGTGCTGGTGCCGGCCAGCGTCAATTACAACCTCATCGGCGAGGCCATAAAATCGATGACAGGCCGCGGGTTCAAGCCGCCTCAGGCCCAGAAAAGAAAAAACGCCGTTGTCGTCAGATATATAACCGGCCAGAAGGGAATTCTGGCGTCATGCAACCCCGAGGGGCCGCGGAACGTGTCCGGGACCATTTTCTCCCGCATCTTCAAGGAAATTGGGTCGCCCATCGACGACCCGGTCACCAACCTTGACCGCATAGGCGTGGTGGTGGTATCGGCGCCCACCAGGGAAGAAGCCCTGGCCCTGTCGGAACAGGCGTCATCGAATTTCAACATCCGGATCAAGTAACCGTGGAAGCGTCATCGTGGGAAAGCCATTACACCGCCGGTAAATCCGCGCTTCTCTACCCGGATGAGAACCTGGTACGTCTCCTCAGGAAAAACCCCCTCCTTGAATCACCGGCCGGGCTTACGGCGGTCGATCTCGGATGCGGGAGCGGCAGGCACCTCCGGCTCCTGGCCGACCTGGGCATCCCCGAGGCCATCGGCATCGATACGAGCTACAATGCCCTTGTGCTGTCCGGGAAACAGGCCCCCGGCGCCCTCATCCAGGGGGACAATCAACGCCTTCCACTGAAAAATGAATGCGCCGACATCGTCATCGCCTGGGGCTCCCTTCATTACAACAACAAGTACCATTTCATGGGAATGCTGGAGGAGATACTGCGGATCCTGAAATCCGGAGGGTATCTCTTCGCCACCCTCCGGTCGGAGCGCGATACATACCTGAAGCGCGGCAAGCACCTGGGCAACAACGTGTGGATCACCGACCTGAGCGACATAAGCGGATCCACCGCCTCGTTTTACGGCGAGGGAGAGCTTCAGGTGGCCTTTTCCATATTCAGCGCCCATACCTACGGACTCATGGAGCGGACGCTCATGGGCGATATCACGTCCCTCATATCGCACTGGGTCATAGAGGCCCGCAAGTGAGGCAGGAACACCCCGACCCGCCCCCAGCGGAAGTCATTGAGGAAAACGCCATGTTCAACGGGGCCGTGACGCAATGCCCCCTCTGCGAAAGCGGCGCCATAGAACGGCGCTTCCGGATCGAGCGTTACAGGCCCGCCTTTACCGTGGACCGTTGCGGATCATGCGGATTCATGTTCATGAATCCGCGCCTCAACGACAGTGCTGTGCGCGCTTTATATGGCGAGGATTATTACACCGGAAAGGCGGAATACTCCTATTACGACGAGCGCGAGGCTGAACGATTCTCTGCCTATGTCTGGAACAAGCGGATCAAGGTGCTTCGCCGCCATGTACCCGGGGGGAACCTTCTCGATGTGGGTTCCTCATTTGGAGGGCTCCTCAAGGCCGCCGCCCCCCACTTTGCCCCTCACGGGATCGAACTTTCCCCCTACGCGGGGGGGCATTCCCGGTCACTGCTGGGCGACGCCATCCATATCGGCACACTGGCTGACCACCCCTTCAAGTATGATTTTTTCTCGGCAATAACCATGATAGAGCTCATCGAGCACCTGCCGGACCCCCTCTTTGCCATCCGGGAGTGCCACCGCCTTCTTCGGAAAGACGGAGTCCTCCTTATTCAAACCGCCAACATGGCCGGCCTCCAGGCGAAAATGCAGGGGAGCGATTATGCCTATTTCATGCCGGGTCACCTCTCCTATTTCAGCAAAAGCAACCTGGCCGGCGCCCTGACCAGGGCCGGCTTCAGCCGCATAAAAGTATTTTATCCCGTTGAATTCGGCCTTCTGCCAAAGCTTAAGAAATCCCGGTATACCTTCACGTCGCCCTGGGATTACCGCTGCTGGGTCCGGATAGCGGCGTACCATTTCATCAGCAAAATTCACTTCCGCGATTGTGCAGCCACCAGCTCCATGGTAGTGTACGCGTTCAAGTAAAAAACGCCGGAAAAAAAATATAAAACAACCATCTACTTTTTCAATTTGCAAAATGCTTGACCCGGCACTACATCTAATCTTTTTATACATGGATGCGCGCCTTGCGCCGCTGCGCATGATTTTCTATGCCGATGATTGATTATGAAAAACCTCTGGAAAACAATTGAGATCCGCTACAATGCCGTTTCGCACCTGATACTTGCCCATGGCATCATTGCCATGGTGCTGTACCTGTTCTACCGGTCCAGGATCTACCGGTACATCCTGTCAATCCACCCGGATATAAAACTCGGCGGGTTTGGCGCTTATCTATCATCGTCATTGCATTATGACAGCGCCGCCCTCTGCTTTTCCCTGTCTTTCCTCGCTTTCCTTTTATACATTACGGCATATTTCAGGAAGCTGCGATACTGCCTGCTGACCGTTTATTCGGTCATTTTCATCTTTTTCCTGCTTTTCAGCATGGAATTCTTCAGGGTCTATGAAACGACATTCCAGAAGAACTTCGCCGGGAAAGAGCATTTCACCGGCCTCGGCAACATGCTGGATTCAGCCCTGGCGGAATTCTCCGCGGAATTCTACATCCTCTTCCTTCTCCTGTCGGCAGGCATGATCGCCATGAATATCGCCCTTTACCGGTGGGAGGAAAAGACCGACCTGCAGGACTTCATCCAGTTCAATTCCGACCTGTTCCTCTTCAGGGCACTGCGACTGGCCGTCCCGGCCATAGCGCTTTCATGCCTTGTCATCGCCCTCTTCACCGACGCGCCGGGAGGTTCAGAGGGTTCACGGAACGGCCAGGAGAGCGCGCGGCGCCTCTCGCTGCTCAGAGAATTATCAATGAACCCGGTGTACAACCTGATCACGGAAGCCCCTGACACGGCCGGCGGGCGGGAAGCGACGCCGGGAAAGAACAATGCGACCTTCGCCTTCGGACTCAATACGGATTCCCTTGTCACGGACAGGTATTACGACAGGCAAAGCATAATCCCCAGGGGCAGGAAATACAACATCATACTCTACTTTTTTGAATCCACGCCGCGCAGGTATTATGACATCGAGATTAACGGCCGCCCGGTCCTCGGCACCTGGCGCCGCCTGGAAAAGAACAGCCTCAACCTCCGCAACCATTACGCGAACTATCCCCTGTCAGCCAATGCCCTGATGTCCGTTCTCACATCAGCCTATGACCTTAATTCCAAGGACATGGTGATACAGAAATACCCCGATATCGGGCTCCAGACGCTTCCCGAGCTCCTAAAGAGGCGCAATTACCGCACCTGTCTCATACACACCGGCGGCCTCGGGTACGCCGGCCAGAAGCGATTTTTGCAGAACAGGAAATTCGACACGATCCTGGAATACAATGACCTGGCCCGGATCCCGCCCTACAACAGGCAGGTGGGATGGGGAATCGACGAACGGGCGATGGTCAAACCGGCGATCGAATATCTGAGCCGCGACACCGGCCGTCCCGGCCTGCTGGTGCTGCTGCCGGTTAACCCCCATCATCCCTACGCGATCCCCGGCGAGGAATTCAGGATAGCCGCGAACGGCGGCGGTGAACAGGATTACCGGAAGCGGAACTGGTGTAATTACCTCAATTCGCTCTACTACTCGGACGTTTCACTGGGAATGCTCGTCGACGAGATGGAGCGGCACAACCTGATGGACAACACCCTCCTCTTCCTCTTTGCCGATCACGGTGAGGCCTTTTACCAGCACCGCATGAATTACAACCACCCGCTGTTCATCTATAACGAGAACGTGCACGTGCCTTTCCTGATTTACAATAAAAAGATATTCCCGTCGCCGGAATATTTCGACGGCATCACCAGGCACATCGACATACTCCCGACCATCCTTGACATCCTCGGCATGGCCCGGTCGCCGGAGCAGGAGGGCATATCCATACTCTCGGGGCACAGGGAGCAGCTGGCCCTTCTTCACACCTCATGGAAGGATGATTTCATGGGAGTCGTCGACCAGCATTGGAAATATATACGGAGAACCGTGGACGGCATCGAGGAGCTGTACGATATACGAAAGGATCCAGAAGAATTAAACAACATCGCCGCGCGGCATGACGATATCACGAAACGGTACCGCGCCTTCGTGCTTAAGGCGAGAAGTTATAAAGAAGAATACTTCCGGCGGATACTGAAGAAATAGATTAGGGATGTCCCCGCGAAATAACAGACCGCCCGGAGCCGGGAATCCCTACTTCCGGGCCTTAAGGTCCCTGTATTTCTTCTCGTCAGTGTAGACCTGCATATATGCGGGCCGGAGGATTTTACCCTGCATGATCTGCTCTATGCGGTGGGCGCACCACCCGACGACCCTGGCCATGGCGAATATCGGCGTGTAGAGCTCCATGGGGATTCCCAGCATCTCGTATACGAATCCTGAATAATAATCGACATTGGCGCTGACGACTTTCTTGCCCCTGCTGTTCAGCAGCGACGACGCGATTCTCTCCACGCTTTCATACAGGAGATACTCGTCATGGTAGTCCCGCTTCATCGCCATCTCCCTGGCGTATTCCTTGAGGATGAGGGCCCGCGGATCGGAAATGGTATACACCGCGTGCCCGAACCCGTATATCTTTCCGGACCGGTCCCCGGCCTTCTTATCCAGGATCTTCGTCAGATAGGCCTTGATCTCCCTCTCGCTTTGCCAGTCTCTTATGGATTTTTTCAGGTCTTTCATCATCAGCTTGACCGATTCGTTGGCGCCCCCGTGGAGGTGGCCCGACAGGGACGCGATACCGGCGGCGATAGCCATGTAGGTATTGGCGCCGCTGGACGATACGGACCGCACCGTGAAGGTGGAATTATTACCGCCTCCATGCTCGGCGTGGAGGATCAGGGCGATATCGAAGATATGGGCGTCCTCGTCATCGGGTTTTTCGCCGAGGAGAAGATAAAGAAAGTTCTGGGCTATGGAATACTCCGGCTTGGGACGCAGGATCTTCAGGTCAAAGCCCTTGCTGTACCGCAGCACATTATAATTTGACGCGACTATGGTGGGGAACTTTGCTATCAGGTTGATGCTCTGCCGGCACACGTTGGGGATATCGGTGGAATCCGCCTCCTCGTCGCAGCGGCCCAGGTGCGAGAGAACGCTGTGCAGGGCGTACATCTGGTTGTCGTTCTGCACCTCTCCCATGATGATCTGCCGCTCCACCTTTGAAAGGGTCCTGCGCCTGCCCAGCTCCTCGGTGAATTTTTTCAGATCGGCCGCATTCGGCAATTCCCCGGCCAGGAGAAGGTATGCCACTTCCTCGTAGCCGAAGCGCTTTGTCTTTTCCATCGTCTTGACTATCTTCTCGACATCATATCCGCAGTAGAAAAGCTTCCCGGGGATCGCCTTGACTTCATAGCTCTTTTTGTCGCCGCCCGGCTGCACCTTCCGGTATCCGTCAACCCGCCCCTTGGTGGTTATGCCGACCACGACACCCGTTCCGTCAGGGTTCCTGAGGCCGAGCTTGACATCCTTATCCTTGATAATCTGAGGTGTGAGATAATCATTCAGTATGGTAAGTTTTTCTATTTTTTTAAGAATGTCTTGCATTGCGCAACACCTCCGCGATTTGCACACACGGTATGAGGAAGGAATTCAGTGTCAACATTTTTACTGGCGGACCGGAGGAAAACCGATCAGGACCGCCGTCATGTCGTCCTTCTGCAGCTCGGGGCGTCCCATGAACTGGTAGACAGCGGCGAACAGCTCATGGACCGCGAGCTGCGGCATAAGATTGATATTTTCCTTGAGGATATCAATTAATCTATTTTCGCCGAACTCCTCGGACTGCAACTCCCTGTTGTATGCCTCGATGATGCCGTCGCTGTAATAGAGTATCGAATCCCCCTCGTAGAGGGTGAAGGTGCATGAAGGGCAGTCGAGGTATGAATTCCCCAGGATGAGCCGCACATCGCTGCTGAGAAGGTTCCCCTTGAGGGGAATCCACCCTTTTTCCTCCTTGTTCAGGTCATAGACGTCGACTATGTCCTTCTGAAACTTCCGTACTATGATGGGGAAAAGCATGCTCCGGTTGTAGAACGTGAGATGAAATTTGTCTTCCTCGTTGGATATGAAGGTAAAGAGGACGCACGCAAAATCGTGGGAATTGGATTCCTCCATGATGTCCGTGAACTTGGTGGTGACGTTTTTCACGAAGAAATCCTTGTCCACCGACCCTGAATGTTCGTATATCTTCCTGGCGTCGGTGATCGACATGGTTATGGCCGACCTGAATCTCACCAGGGTGGTATAGGCAGGGAGCCCGTGGCCGCTCATGTCGGCAAAGATGAACAGGTAGTTGCCGTCAGGCAGGTAGATGAGGTCGAAATAATCGCCCGAGAGGACCGCCCCGTAGGCGCGCTGGAACCCGATCCCGACATTGAGCTTCTTGTTGTAGAAATTCCTGAAAAGTCCCCGTATGAGGATCTTGTCCCTTTCACGGATCAAGTTGGCCTCGGCGCTGATCAAATTGAACTGCCGCAGCTTCTCCCGATCATCCTCGGATAGGTTCCGCAACTCGTCAATGTCGCCGGGTACGTTACTGTCCATCGGGCTGCTTGTTCCTGTAATAGCGTATGAGAGCGTTCGTGGAGCCGTCATGACGCAATTCGCCCGCATACCCCGTAGCCAGCTCCGGCAGGATATTCTTCGCCAGCGCCTTGCCGAGCTCGACGCCCCACTGGTCGAAAGAGTAGATGTCCCAAATGACGCCCTGGACGAAAATCTTGTGCTCGTACAGGGCGATGAGCTTCCCGAGCGCCGAGGGGGTCAGCCGTTCAGCCATGATGGTGCTGGTCGGCCGGTTTCCTTCAAAGGTGCGGTACGGTATAAGGGCCTCCGTGACGCCCTCTCCCCGCAGATCCCCCGCCGTCTTGCCGAAGGCCAGGGCCTCGGTCTGAGCGAACAGGTTGGCCACGAGCTTCCGGTGATGGTCGCCGGCTTCATGGAGCGGCCGGGCGAAACCTATGAAGTCGGCCGGCGCAAGCCTGGTTCCCTGGTGGATCAGCTGGTAAAAAGCGTGCTGGCCGTTGGTGCCCGGTTCTCCCCATATGACCGGGCCGGTCATGTAATCCACCCTTCTCCCCTCGCGGTCGACGCTCTTCCCGTTCGATTCCATGTCAGCCTGCTGAAGATACGCGGGAAACCTGTGAAGGTACTGATCATAGGGCAAAACCGCGAGGGTCTCCGCTCCGAAGAAGTTGCCGTACCATATTCCCAGCAGGGCCATGATGACCGGGATGTTCCGCTCGAAGGGCGCGCTCCTGAAATGATTATCCACGGTATGGAAGCCCCCCAGGAGCGACATGAAGTGTTCTGGGCCGATGGCGATCATCAGGGAAAGGCCGATCGCCGAGGCCAGGGAATAACGCCCCCCGACCCAGTCCCAGAACTCGAACATGTTCTCTGCGTCGATGCCGAAGTCGGACACGGCAGCTGCGTTGGTCGACAGCGCCACGAAATGACGGGGGATCGCCTTTTCGGATGATAATCGCTCCACGATCCATTTCCTGGCGGTTTCGGCGTTGGTCATGGTCTCCTGGGTGGTGAAGGTCTTGGACGCGACTATGAAGAGCGTTTCGGCCGGGTCACAGGCGCGGAGGGTCTCCATGATGTGGGTACCGTCAATATTTGATACGAAATACGACCGGAGGTCCCGCTGAGAATAAAACCTCAACGCCTCGGTAGCCATGGAGGGCCCCAGGTCGGAGCCTCCGATGCCGATATTGACGATGTTCCTCATCGGCTTGCCGGTAAAGCCCTTCCACCTGCCGTCACGGACACGTTCTGAAAAATCCTTCATTTTATCCAGTACCGCCCTGATCCCAGGCATGACGTCCTTTCCGTCGACCATGACGGGGGCTCCGGACAGGTTCCGCAGGGCCGTATGGAGCACGGCGCGGTCCTCAGTGGCATTAATTGCTTCGCCACGGAACATCCGCTCGATCTCACCCTTCAGATCGCAGGCTTCGGCGAGGGCTAAAAGCAGGTTAATAGTCTTTCCGGTAATGCGATGTTTCGAGTAATCAAAGAGGATATCATCTTCGATGATGGTGAATTTTTCCGCCCTCCCGGCATCCGAGTCGAAGAGCGATTTCAGGGAGATTTCCCTGATCTCCTTATAATGGCTCTCCAGGGCCTTCCATTCATTCATGTCAGTCAATTTTTTTCTGTTCATCGGATTCTCTCAACATTTGAATTGTACATGATTTCACGGTGAACGTCAAGAACTTTAATGGATGGTAAAACATGCCCCTTCTGGATCACAGTAGTAAATGGGTGGGGGGTACGGAGCCATCCCGCTCGTCCGCCTCGTATAACATCCTGTTGACTCGGCGGAATCGGCGACGTCCTTGTCACCTACTCGCCGGCATGGCTCCATACCCCCAAAAATATACTGCGGCCTCCTTTCATGGGACTGGGGTAAAATTTAATACTTCTTCTCACACAATGAAGCAATACAGCATAAGTCGCAGAGGGGCTTCTTTTTGCAGTAATTCTTTCCGTGGGCCACGATAAGGGCATGGTATTCGTTATATTCAGGGACACTCCCCTTGAATTCCCGGTGAAACAGGTCCTGGATCTCGTGGTAGGTTTCCTTGCCGGTCAAGACTCCGAGGCGGGTGAATATCCGCCTGGTATAGGCGTCGACGACGAAGATTTTCATGTTCAGGGCATACAGGAGGATCGAGTCCGCCGTTTCAGGCCCGATGCCGTTGACGGAAAGCAGCCCTTTTCTCAGGTCATGGATGTTACAACGGCCCAGGGCCCGGTGATCATAATCATATCGTTTGTAGAAGTCCAGAAAGTTCCTGATCTTTTTCGCCTTCTGGTTGTAATAACCCGTAGGCCTGATGATCTTAGCAAGGGTTATAAGTTTCAGATTTCGCAGAGATTGCGGGTCCAGCATGCCTCGGCTTTTCAATGCCGCCAGGGCGGTATCAACGTTTTTCCAGGCTATGTTCTGCGTGAGAATCGCGCCTATGGATATCTCGAAAAAGTCGCTCCCATCGCGGGGGGCGCCGAGGTGGTACTCGCTCCGGAGGGTCGATTCATTGACGATGGGCCACCATCCCTGGGGGCCATGGAACGCGAGGAGCCGTTTATAAACGGTTCGAATGTTATTCATGTTCCTGCTTCAGATGAAAGAATGCGGGTTCCCGCGCGTGAACAGCCGCGCCGTCCCGTCCCCCTACGAGACCGGAAGGCGCTTGGAATCGCCCTGGTCAACAAGGATGACGCCGTCTTCCTTGTATTTTTTCAGTAAAAAGTGGGACACTGTGGATTGGACTCCATTTATCGTCGCCAGCTTCTCCGAAACGAAAAGCGCCACCTCCCGCAGATTGTCTCCCTCCACCTGCACGAGGAGATCGTACCCTCCCGAGAGCAGATAGACCGAGGTAACTTCCGGATAGCGGTAAATTGCCTCAGCCACGGAATCGAACCCGACTTTCCGCTCCGGGATCACCTTAACCTCGATAAGGGCCTTGACATCGTGGAGGCGGATCCGCTGCCAGTTGATATCGGTATGGTACCCGAGGATAATTTTATCGCTTTCGAATTTCTTTATATATTTTTTCACGCTCTCTTCTGGGATATTCACCTGTTTGGCGATATCCGCGATCTCGGCTTTCGCATCCTTGTACAGTATTTCGAGAATCTCTTCGCCGATTTCATCTGTCTTGTATGGTTTCATCGGTATGACTCCTTTTCATGATAGAACAATCGAGGTCACGTTCTTCGCGACATACTCTTCCAGCGCCCCATCCCATGACCGGATATGGCCCCCGGCGGCCCGGGCCAGTTTACCGGCATCGAGGACATTATAGTCGGGCCGATCGCAGGGCGCAAGAAAATCCTCTTTTTCGATAGCCTCAACAGCATATTTTTTATCCGTGACGCCATGCCGTAAAAAAAGCTCCGCCGCCCGTGCCATGAAGTCCGCGGTAGCAACGGGACTTCCCTGTGAAAAATGGTACAGCCCTTCGCACCCCCTGCCTGCCAGCTCCAGTACCGCCCTGGCCAGGTCGGCGGAATAGGCTGGCGCGACAACCTGCCCCCGGATCACCCGGAGAGAGCTATCGCCGTCCATGGCTGCCAGCCGCCCGCTGAAAAAGGGGATATGCTCTCCGAACATGTCCGTGACGCGTATGATCAGGTGACGGCAACCGGATTGCGCTATAAACCGCTCGCCCAGGAGCTTAGAATCGCCGTACACCGTATCCGGGCAGGGATCATCGTCCTCCCCGCAGGGAGTTGGACCGGACCCGTTAAAGACAAGGGATGTGCTCAGGTGAATCAGCATGACATCCTGTTCCCGGCACAGGTCCGACAGGTTTTTCAGAGAGAAGCCGTTTATGGCATAGGCACGTTCCCGCTCATATTCCGCCGCGTCACAATCGTCGTATTCGATGCAATTGATCGCTATTTTCGGCCGGTACTCCCGAAGGAGACCGAGAAGTGAATCGCGGCTGGCGAAATCCCCGTCGCTCATGGAGACCATGAACGACGATGACAATTCCTGCAGAACTGCGTGTATGGATGGTCCCGGGGAATGGCGGTTATGGGTAGGATTGAGGATTAAAATCATGGATTGGGCACCGCCTGTCGTCATAAAAACAAATGGCGGTATAATACAACCGCCATGTCAGTTAATTATCGATTCTGTCGGTACGTCAATCGTTTTGTCAAATCTTAAATGATCAGCGCCATGATCGGATTTGATCGATGCTCGATCGTCAGATCCCGCCGAATCATGTGGCGAGAAGGGCTTATTCTACTTGGATTCCTTCGTATCGTCGTCTTTTTTTTCCGCTTCACCGGATATCGATTTTTTGAACTCCCGGATACCGCTGCCGAGGTCTTTCGCGATTTTGGGCAGTTTATTGGCGCCGAATATGATCAGGACGATCAGGAGAATTAAAGCGAGTTCCCAGGGACCGACATTGGGTATAATGGCCAGCTGCATTCCCGTATTCATGGATTACCTCCCATAAAATTTAAGTCATTAAAAATGAATGAAGACTTTTGTCAAATTAAATTCTGCCGCCGCGGGCAAATGTTGCCGCAATAGGGTATTACAAAGCAGGGCTGAAGCGGATTATCTTCTCTTCGGGATCCTCATAGTATTTTACGTTATCGATGGGACTATCGATCCGCTTGATGCTCTTTTTTACGCTTATGATCGTGTTCGGATAGGCCTTGTTTTTAATAATGATGTACGGCTCGCGATCCAGTTTCAGCTTATCCTGGACTTCCTTGCTCTGTTCGATCAGGCTTTTTAATTCCTTGTTGTTATTGCTCAACTCCTTGAGGAGAATCAGGCATTTCTTCTGCTTAACCGCCGGAAGCTTGGCTATGAACTCCTTGGGATTCTCAAATACCGTTTCTCCGAAGCTTCCCTTTATCTCCCTGATCGACTCATTGACGGCCTCGCGCCACTTGGTTATTTCCTTGTGTATGTCCGCCAGCTCTTTTTCAATGAAAAGGTTCCTTCCGACCCTCAGGTGGGTTTCCGTTTCATTGGGCGAGCCGGACACGTTCACCATGATCTCGTACAACGCCGTGGTCTTTCCCCCAATAATCTTCCCCTGTTTCGCGACGACGGTGATCTTCGAATTGGAAAACACGTCACAATTGATGATCGAATCATCGACGATGATGTCGCCGACCGCCTCAACCTTGGCGTTCAACAGATACTTGGCCGACACCTTGCCATTGGCGACAAGCTTTACGTGCTCCTTGCCCACGACGCCCATCTTGACCGTAATATCGCCATGCGCTTCGATCAGGGCGTCATCGACGTTCTTTTCTATGATGACGTCCCCGCGGGCCTTCACCGAAAAGCCCGGCAGCACCGATCCCCCGATGTGGACCGACCCGTCGAAATCTATGTTTCCCGTCTCGTAATTGATGTCGCCGTTGATATGAACAATGGGCAGCACCGATATCGTTCTGCCGTCCACATCGACGCACCCGTCTATGGACGAAACGAAGATATTCTCATCGCCTTTCCCCGGCTCGAGATTGGCCCCCTTGTTGTAACCGTCCTTTTTCTCGCTTTCGCCCAGGGCCTTGTCGCCGAATACATTGTAACCGTCGACAGCCTTTGCCTTCGGTATCCGGCGGAGCACGTCCTGTCCCTTCTTGACTTCAACGATGAATCCGACCTCCTTGAAATCGATGCTTCCGTCCGATTTCAATTCGCCGGCCTTTTTCTGTAAATGAATGATGGGCAGATAATACTCCTCATGGCCGTTGACCGGTTCTTTCCCCTGGGCAATGAGTATCTTTGTCAATTGTGGTTTGTTGACATCAATCGACTGAAGCTGCTCCAGTATCCTGTTCTGATCGATGCGGGCAAGGATCCGGTACTGGTGCATGATTTCTTCAATGTCTGCATATGAAGGCACCCTGCCGAATTTCGTCGGATACACATAAAAAAACGCCCTGAGCTTGTCCTTGCTGATGACAAGGGGGGAAATCAACCGTAATTTCCCTCCATCCAGCACCACGAAGCCGTACTCGGAAGCCTTGTAGGCGCCGGCAGCTTCATCAAAATAAATGCCGGAATCCGCTTTAATGGAGGAATAATCCTGGGTAGTATAGTAATTATACCCCGGATCGAGTCGGGTCGGGATCTGGTCGTCATTATCTATATTGATAATCCTGGCGACGATCTCGGAAGTGAAGACGAAATTATGCGGCGATGAAAGGACCCCTTTTTTCTCACCGCCCTCGGATTCAACTTCGCTTAATACCTTCTTGACTGTCGGGTCAAAATAGAATAAAATTTTTTTCATGAATAAAGATACCTTACCCTCTCTATTATTACTATTTTCGTAACAAATGTAATAAAAATTGAGAATTAGAATCAATATTTTGATTAAAAATAGCCGTCTTTACCGACTTTATTCTGATAAAGGCATTAAATGAAGCTTTTTTGCATGATACTGTGCAATAAAAAACGCCTTTCCGGGGTATTCCCCGGGAAGGCGTTTCGTTTCATTCGAAGTTTTGGATTCCTATTCTTTACAGCTTCCCCTTCTGGATCAGCAATTCTGCGATCTGGATCGCGTTGAGGGCCGCGCCCTTGCGGATATTATCGGAAACGACCCACATGTTTATACCGTTGGCGATCGACTCATCCTCGCGAATGCGCCCGACAAACACGTCGTCTTTGCCGGCGGCGTTGATTGCCAGCGGGTAATCGCTTTTAGTGGGGTTGTCCACTATCGTGATCCCCGGTGCCTTCCGCAGCAGCTCCCGCACATCGTGAGGCGTGATCTTCTTCTCGGTTTCGATGTTAACGGATTCGGAGTGACCGAACAGGACCGGGACCCTGACCGTAGTCGCCGTGACATTTATGGAATCGTCTCCCATGATCTTCTTGGTCTCGTTGACCATCTTCATCTCTTCCTTGGTGTAGCCGTTCTCCAGGAACACGTCTATCTGGGGAAGGACATTGAAGGCGATCTGGTGCGGGTAGACTTTCCGCTGGGAGATCTCTTTCCCGGCGACGATGTCCCTGGTCTGGATCAGGCACTCGTCGATCGCCTTGAGACCGGTCCCGGACACGGCCTGGTAGGTGCTTACCACGATACGCTTGATCCTGGCCGCGTCGTGAATCGGCTTGAGGGCAACCACCATCTGGATGGTGGAGCAGTTCGGGTTGGCGATGATGCCCTTATGCCAATCGACATCATGGGGATTCACTTCAGGCACGACCAGGGGAACGCCGGGATCCATCCGCCACGCGGAGCTGTTATCGACCACGATGCAGCCTTCTTCAACCGCCCGCTTCGCCACCTTCTTGCTGATATCTCCGCCGGCGGAGAACAGGCCTATATCATATCCCTTGAAGCATCCTTCCACAACGGCCTCCGAGATGACTTTCCTGCCGCCGAAGTCGTATTCCTTACCCACCGTTGTCAGGCCCAGGAACTTTATTTTATCTATAGGGAATTTCCGCTCGAGCAGTATCTTCCTGAATTCAACACCCACTGCGCCGGTTGCGCCGAGTATGACAACATTGTACTTTTTCATTATGGACCTCCGGTAATATGGGGACATCTCCTTGAAGCCCGGGGGCAAAATAGGGTTCCCTCGTAGTTTTGCGTAATTTTAATTAGTATGGCCGGTTGTCAACAATAAATAACGAAACTAAACGACAATTCGTCTCTTTTCCGCATTCTTGTTTTGCCTGAAAATAATGGCGATATTCCCTATGACCGCTATCTGTTCAGAGGCGGTTGTGTGCGTGATTTCACGGATGATGTCCCCCTTCTCATCCTTGAAATCAATGAACTTGATCTTTATGAGCTCGTGATCATCCAGCGCCTTGTTCACGGCGTCGAGGAGAGCCGCCGTTAATCCGTTTTTGCCTATCATGATCACCGGCTTCAGGTGGTGCGCCATGGATTTTAACCGGCGTTTTTGTTCGCCATTGAGTGGGTTCATATCGTGCCTTTGTGGGAGCATCATTTCAAGGTTAACAGATGACGATCGGAAGCGGCGCCATGGCAACTGTTTTTTCCTTGAAAATCAAAAAATGACGCCCCATGAAACAGCCATGAATCGATGTATCGATCAATCGTCTGAATTTACCGGGGTGTCGCTCCCCGGGCATACCAGGGAGCTACGGTATCGCGGCATTGTTATCCAAATCGAAATTGATCATCACCGCATCCAGTGTGGTGGGAAGCACCAGTGGCGTCAGCAGGGCCGACATGCTTGTAACTCCGCTCCAGCCCTGATAGAGATCGCCCGATCCTACAATACCGTCGCCATTTATATCATGCACTATTTCGAAATAGAGCGGCGTGGTACCGATATTCATCCTCGGTATTATAAACCGCTTCTCCGTTGAAGATGTCATGTAATAAAAACCGCTCCAGTTCGGCATTATATAGAATAATATAAAAAGCTTGTTCGTGCTGTCCACTGTTCCGGAATAGTTGATAGTAATTACCAGGTAGGGATGCTTCTTTTTACTGGTATCGCAGCTCGAAACCAGCGATACCGCCATTATTATCAGAGCAATCATGATGCTTTGTATATATGTTCTTTTCAAAGGTAGCCCAACCTCCTCGGCAGAGATCTATGGCGACTCAGTAAACCCGGGTCGCTTCCAGCGTTATGGTCAGCATTCGCCATTCCAGGGGAAGAAACTCCAGTTTGGTCAATTCATCGGGAACGGCGTGGTCCTTGTTCTCATGGCCTGTGCACGGCTCGCCGGCATCTACAACACCGTTGTTATTGAGGTCCAGGAAAGCCATGAGATAGGTGGTCGTGGTGCCCACGGCCGGATCTATGATCGTATCGCTGGTGGACCCTATCTGCAACCAGGGATTAGTCCAATTCTTCTCGGAGTAAAAAACAAGATATACCGGATGGGTCGCATCGATGGGAGTGCCGGTATTATTCTGAATGGTTACCCACAGGGCCGGCAATTGCTCGGCAATGTCTCCGGTTACCTTATTACATGAACAGAGTAGAGGCATCAACAAACCGATCATTATTACTGCTATTTTTGTCATTTTATAATGCATATAACTATCCTGAATTATCCTCTATGCCCGTAGTACAATCTCTTATTATTATATTCTCTTCTCCACCTGAAAGGGCAACTTCGAAACACGGTAAAACCACTTATTTGCTACTATATACATTATCTTTTACTTTATATATAAAATTAATACTTAAAGTCATTTTTGTCAAAAAAAAGTGGGGGTGGGGTTTTCAAGGGGCTTCGCCCCTTGACCCCGAAAATGCAATAATTAGCTTGTAAATTCAGGCATTGTCTTTTAAACGAAAATATGATCATGAATAATAACTTGGGGGTGGGGTTTTCAAGGGGCTTCGCCCCTTGACCCCGAAAATGCAATAATTAGCTTGTAAATTCAGGCATTGTCTTTTAAACGAAAATATGATCATGAATAATAACTTGGGGGTGGGGTTTACGAGGGTCTTCGCCCCTTGACCCCGAAAATGCAATAATTAGCTTGTAAATTCAGGCATTGTCTTTTAAACGAAAATATGATCATGAATAATAACTTGGGGGTTGGGTTTACGAGGGGCTTCGCCCCTTGACCCCGAAAATGCAATAATTAGCTTGTAAATACGGAGATGTTTTTAATCAAAATTGAGGTCCTGATTAATAACAATAGAGGCGAAATCCACCTGTTTATTGCTTTATTAGTTGGTGCGCAATTATAGCTATTTGTTTTGCTGCGGAAGGTTCATCGTGAACCATCCTCGCTTCACGCAAAACATCCTGTTTTGCTTGACTTTTGTATTGATTGATTATTGTTTATTCAATTCCATGTCGCACTAAACAAGTGAATTTCGCCTAACGTCAATAACAGATTATCATCTTATGAAACAAATAATCTATTCTGTACTTACTATATTATTATTGTCTCAAGTATTATCCGCCGGTGAGAAGAAACCCGGGCGGTGGGGGTATATTCTTCACAACTCATCCCTTACCGATAACTATCTGCGAACCGTTATCCCGGGATACTCAGTCATATGCCTGACAGGATTCAACATTGTCGAAGGAGGCGCTGTTTCCATTGCATCAATCGGGATGTTCGACAAGATAAAAGCCATTACCGATAAGAATGGCATAACTTTGTACCCTCTGATCTCTTTCAAATCAGCCGCCCTGGGCCATAGAATACTTAATTCAGAAACGCTTCGACATAAGACAGCCGCAGCCATATCAGCATTTGCCCGTTCCAGCGGTGTTGGTGGAATACATCTGGATCTTGAATACCTGCCGCCGGAAGATGCGGCCAGGCTCGGAGATTTTCTTTCGGAATTGCGAAAGGCCTATTCCGGGAAGATTTCCATGGCCGTGTTTCCTCCCATAGGATTTCCGGAAAAATGGAGCCGTTTTCACGATCTGAAGATCATATCATCCCGGGTGGATGAAATTGTCCTTATGTGCTATGATTATCATGGGCTCCATTCAGGCCCGGGGCCGGTCACCGATGCCAGGTGGTCCGAAAAAAACATTCAGATCGTCCTCAAACATATGAAGCCTTCAAGTACCTGGTTGGGCATTCCCGCTTACGGATACCGCTGGTGCGGAAGCCGCGCCGTTGCCCTTTCCGCGCGCCAGGGAGTCAGGCTCGCCATGGACCATTCTCCGGCCCGGGATCAATCAGGGACCTTGCGCTTTTCATATAAAGAAGCAGGCATGTCCTGCACCGCTTACATCTCCGATAGACAAACCCGGCTTCTCCTTCAAAAACTTTCTTCTCGATATGGCCTCGCAGGAACAGCCCTCTGGCGTTTAGGTTTCGAGGACTAGCAAAAAAAAATATCATCCATACATTCCTCGGCGATCTCTGCGTCTCTGAGAGAGTATTAAGGATTTTTCATTAATATCTTGTCTTGATTAATAAGTAATTGGTCTTTGGTGACAGTTTCTTGTTCCCCCTATTAATTAATTTGTACTTACAATTTTTTTATAATATATATAAAAATTAATTAATATATTCAAGGAAAAACCGATATTATTAATGGGACATAAATAATCTTCTTGAGGGGATACCATGGCACACAGAAAGGCGAAAAAAAAGAATTTCAAGCAAATGCTGGCGAAGTACCTGGATATCAAGGGATTGGATATTATAATTGTTCTCGAGGATGGGAACGAAATCGAGCTCTATAAAAACAGATCGATCGAAGGCGATATGATTGTCACCTTCGATGTCAACAATGGGGAAAGGAAAATCCCGCTCAAAAAAGTCAAACACGTGGACATGTATGCGGCGTAATATAAAAAAAAGCCCCATGAAAGCACGGTGCAGAAACCGCGTTTTCATGGGGCTTTTCTATAAAGACAGCGTAAGAAACGAGCCTTCGTAACACTCTACTTCATGCCGGGCATGCCGGCCGCGGCGCCCTTCCTGACGATATCCATATCAACAAAATCGAGCTTCAGTTTCTTCAGGGTCCCCTTTTTCGGAATCCCGTCCTTGTCCCAGCCCCTCAGCTTGTAATACCGGGGAAGCATCTTATCCATCCGCACCACGGTCTTTTTATTATTCGGCAGCAGCGGCACGTCGGTAAACCGCTTGGCAAGCTTGTCATGGTCCTTGTTGACCCCTTCGCGGAGATTGAAGAGCTTCTCCATGTTATATCCCCTGTCCCCGGCGCGTATCCATTTGCCGAAATGCATTTTCATTCCCGTCAGCTCCTTGAGGGCTTTCGAATGTGGCAGCAGGAACGGCACATGGATCGGGAGGAGCCACGGCGGCAGCTTTACGGTAAGGGCTATTACGCTTCCGAGGTTGCTCATGATGCCATTGACGATCTTTGAAAGGATAGGCATTCCCGGAAGCTTGTACGCCGGTCCGGGATAGAAGGTCCATCCCGTAAAGAGGCAGTTCCCGCCGGCGCTTATGACCGCCATCAGGTTCTGTGTCAGTATGGACCAGGCGTGCTTCCCGCGGTACTGGTGCTGGTTCATGGTGGCCGGGCCCGTCACTTCCATGTACACGTCATATCCGGAATCGAGGTGGCAGGCCCCGCGGGACGACGTGGCGTAACCCAGGGCCTGGCCCACGGTGCCCCGCGGCTCGTAGGCCGGGAACTCCAGCCCCTTGGCATGGGGCGCGAAATCCTCGCCGCCGTATTTCTTCGACAGGAACCTGACGCCCTCGGCAAGGTCATTGCCGATACCGTTGCGGGAGGCCATATCCTTGAGCACCTGAGAGATCCCCTCTTTTTTCCCGAATTCAATGCCCGTCTTCCAGAGGCCCTTTTCATTCAACTCCGCCGCAAATCCCAGTATGGTGCCGGTGCTGATGGCGTCCATGCCGAGCAGGTCTATCTCATAGTTCCATCGTATGATGGCTTCTATATCGTCGATGAGCATGTTCGATCCCATCAGGCATAGTATCTCGTATTCCGGCCCCTTGACCTCGTGGCCGTCGATGTTGACGACCCGACCGCACCGGATGGGGCATGACGTGCAGCCGTAATTCTTCACAAGGTGTTTCTCGGCCAGCAGCTCTCCGCTGATATTATAGGCCTTGTCATAGGACCCGACGGAAAAATTCTTGGTCGGCAGGGTGTTGCGCACCGAAAGCGGGATGAGGGAAAAGGCCGTGCCCAGCCGGGGGGCTATTTCGCCCGTCGCCGGATGTGACTGAAGCATCTTGATCCACTTCTTGATGGTGACCTTGAAATGTGCAGGGTCATGGATCGGTATCGTCTTGGTGCCCCTGACCACCATTCCCTTGAGGTTCTTCGATCCCATGACGGCCCCCATGCCGGTCCTGCCATGACAGCGCTCCTGCGAGACCACGGCCGCGAACTTGACCAGGTGCTCACCGGCCGGGCCGATGGCCATGGTGCCACCCTTGGTATTCTTTCCCAGAAGTGCCTTCTGGGATTCCTGGGTATCCATGCCCCATATGTGCTCGGCGGACTTGATTTCCACCTTGTCATCCTCAATCTCGATATAGACGGGCTTCTCGGCCTTGCCTCTTACCAGCATCGCGTCCCACCCGGCGCGCTTCAGGTTCATGCCGAAATTGCCGCCGCTGTTGGAATGCCCTATGGCCCCGGTTTGGGGGCTCTTGGCGGATATGTCATACCTGCTGGTGCAGGGACCTCCGGAGCCGGTCATGGGCGAGGTCATAACCACGAGGACGTTATCCTCAGAGAGAGGGTCGATGCCGGGCTTCAACACGTCCCAGAGGATCTTCGTGCTCAGATACCTGCCTCCCAGGAAAAGCTCGCGGTCCGTATCGCTCAACTGGAACTCACCGACCGATCCCGTTGACAGGTTCACATCGAGCACTTTACCCATATATCCCTTATACTTGCTTGCCATTATAGTTTCCTCCGATTATAAATTGCACACGGCACTGCCCATCTCTCCTGGCCGGGCTTCCCTTTTTTCTAATGGAAATTCCCCGCCTCTTTTGCTCCGGGCCTGAGCCCGAGAATGACATCAAGATTCTTGACAACATCCAATATCAGCCTGCTTTCAACTTCGGAATAGGAGCTCAGGCTGGAGAGCGCAAGATCGACGATGTGCGACTCGATCTTCTTGACCTGCTCCAAACCCTCCGGCGTTATATTGACATAGATGTTTCTCCGGTCTTTCTTGTCCCTTTTCTTCTCGATTAGATTACTGCCCTCCAGCTGGCTAACCAGGCGGGTTGCCGCAAACACCGGGATCGACAGGTCGTTAGCTATATCGCTTATGCGAAAGGGTATATTCTTTTTCAGAAGCTTCAATAGATACATCTGCTGGTAATTGAGATTAAACTGTTCGATCTCGGCCCGCTCAAAAAGGTAGATGGAACGCAACGCGTGATACAGGATTTCTTCAACATACGTGCGGGAAAATTCCTTTTTGGACGGTTTATTCATGGTGGCATACTATTTGTAAATATATTGATTTTGCAACCCTTTTTTATTGCAATATGCAAATAATATTGGACGACCGTCCAAACACCATGACCGATGCCCGCCTTGATGGACTGCAGCTTTAGAGATTCCCTCTGCGCTAATCAACCAGGGGGCCGATGATATAAAATACCCCGCAGCAAGCTACGGGGTATTTTGTCGCATAATGTTTTGCGCGCTCTCATCCCCGGAGCAGAGCTCCGGGGTTTGCGCGCGCTGCGATCAATAAAAAAAGAATTCTTTACAAAAAGACGACTACGGGCGATAGTGAAAATATACAAAAACAGGTGCGGGTGCGTATTATGCCATCATTGTTCGGTAAACAAAAGGAAGATACGAATAAAAACCAGAATGCAAAAAAACGATCCGTTATTTCCAGGAACTTCATCATTATTATCTCAATAATCTATTCGGTCCTCATAATCATGACATCGGTCAGTTTCCATGTATCAATGGCCAGAAATGACAGCATATTAAAGGACGCCCTGGTCTCCAACAACCGTGACCTGTATCTCGGTAAAATAGACGCCCTTGTGGAACGGCTCAGGACCAAAAAAGCGACCACGGGAGACCTGATTAAAATTGAAATGCGCGATTACAACGCTTCGGCGGGGGACATTCTCGGCGTTATCATCTTCACCAAGACAGAGGACGAGAATTATTTCCGCATCGCCGACACCCTGATGTTCCACGACGATCTGACCCTGGAAATCACCAAATCCGAGGTCGTCAGGGAACAGAAGGAGATCAACTACCTTAAGCTGGGACTGCTCCAGAGCGCGGTGGACCCCGACATCTATTCCCGAAACGGCTATTCCTGGCAGAACGTGTATTATCCCTACGAAATCAAGAACAAGAAATCGGTGATCCAGCTCCTCGTTTCCGCCGCGCGGACCCAGGCCACCATAGACGCCTACGCCGCCTCGACACGGAGCATTCGCATCGTCAACATCATCGTGACCGTCGCGCTGGTCATTGCCGTGATCGTTCTGTCGATCATTTTTCTCCAGAATTATTCCCTCCTCATAAGCAACCTGTCGCATTTCATGAAAAAGGCCGCCGACGGCGACCTTGATGTTTCCCTGCACCAGACCGGTGACGACGAGCTGAACCAGCTCGCCCTCTCGTTCAACACCCTCATCGAGGAATTGAAGGATAAGACGGCCATGACCGCCCAGGCGGCGGAACCCGCGGCCGCGGCGGAACCGCAACCGGAACAGCCCCCGGTCCAGGCGCAGTCGCCCGAGCCGGAGCGTGAACAGGGGCGGGAGCCCGACCAAGGCCCGGAGAGCGACGGGTTCGGCGCCATTTTCATCACCGGCGTATCCAGGCTCAAGGAAAACAGGCTCGACGAGGCCATCGCGATATTCCTCACCCTCACCATCATGAAGCCGAACGGCTTCGGCAGCTTCTTCAACCTCGGGGTGGCCTACGCGAAAAAGAGGGAATACGGCAGGGCCATCGCCATGTTCGAGGAAGCGGCGCGGATAAACCCGGCCTTTGAAGTGACGGCCCAGTACATTGAGAAGATCAAGGGACTGCAGAACCCCGATGACCGGAACTGATCACCTCAAGACCGTCGTCGCCGGGCTCCCGGCGGATCCCGGCGTGTATATCATGAAAGACGACGCCGGGACCATTATCTATATCGGCAAGGCCTCCTCCCTCAAAAAAAGGGTGTCCTCCTATTTCCAGAAGCGGGACCTCGACATCAAGACGCGCATCCTGGTGAAGATCGTCAGGGACATCGAGTACATCGTCACCGACTCCGAAGTGGAGGCCCTGATCCTCGAAAGCAGCCTGATCAAAAAGCACCGGCCCAAGTTCAACATCCAGAAGAAGGACGACAAGCGGTACCCCTACATCGCCATCACCCTCGACGAGGAGTATCCGAGGGTCATCTTCACCCGCACGGTGAAAAAGAACGGCACCAGGTACTTCGGCCCCTACACTGACGCCAACGCCGCACGCGGCACCGTGGCCCTCATCAACGCCATATTCAAGCTGAAGCTCTGCACCAGGGACCTTCCCCTGAAAAAAAACGAGCGGCCCTGCATGAACTACCAGATCAACAAGTGCAGCGGCGTGTGCCGCGGCGAAATGACCCGCGAGGAATACCGGACCATAGTGGACAACGCGGTCAGGTTCCTCGAGGGAAGCACCGGGCCGGTGCTGAAAAGCCTCGGGGAGATGATGAAGGACTACTCGTCTCGGCAGAGATATGAAAAGGCGTCGGAAATACGGGACATGATCTTCGACATCCAGAAGCTCTCGGAGACTCAGAAGGTCCACACCGCCATAGGAGCTGACCAGGATTACATCGGCGTATCCAAGTTCGGGAACGAGGGGATCGTCATCCTCTTCGAGTTCCGGAGCGGCGCCCTCCTGGGGAGGAAGATATCGGTCTTCGACAACGCGGAGTACGCCGACCCGGAGGAGATCATCAGCTCCTTCATTCTCGGCTATTACCGGGACACGGAGGCTCCGCAGCGGATCATAACGGAGCGGCAGATCGCGGACCGGGAAATTCTGCAGAAGCACCTGACAGACCGGGCGAAGCGCAAGGTCGCGATCGTCCCGCCCGAAACCCCCGATGACCACGGCATCATGCGCCTCATACACAAGAACATAGACCTCATCGCGGCGGATCGCTTCGCAGAAAAAGAGAACAGGAACACCCTCGCGGCCATGGAGGAGATCCAGGAGGCCCTGGCCATGGAAGCCCTCCCCCGCACCATGGAGTGCTTCGACATATCCAACCTCCAGGGGACCGACGCGGTGGCGTCCATGGTGTCCTTCCGGGACGGCCTGCCCGACAAGAAGGGATACCGGCGCTACAAGATCAGGGGATACGGATCGGCCGACGACCCCGGCATGATCCACGAGGTCGTGGCGCGGCGGATACAGTACCTGGTCAACGAGGAGCTCTCCCTCCCGGACCTGATGATCATCGACGGCGGCCCCACCCAGCTCACCCGGGCCAGGGAAGCTGCTGCGAATTTCTCCGCCGCCATACGCATCATATCGCTGGCGAAACGGTTCGAGGAGATCTATACCGACCCCGCCGCGGAGCCAGTGAGGCTGCCCCTGACTTCGCCGGCCCTTAAAATGCTGCAGAACATCCGCGACGAGGCGCACCGGTTCGCCATCACCTATCACCGGAAGCTGCGCGACAGGAAGACGACCCGTTCAATGCTGGACGATGCGGACATCGGGACAAAGGCGAAGAAGCTGCTGTTGGAGCATTTTAAATCAATGGAAGACATCCGCGCGGCCACAATGGATGAATTGAAGTCAGTTCCCGGCATCGGCGCAAAGACTGCGGAAAAAATACACCGGTTCTTTCACTGAGGCTTGTTGCCCCTGTTCCCCATCTTGTTGAGAAGTTCCTTGAATTCCGGCAGGCCCCTTACATTGGCCAATGCAGCCTCCCCCTTCACGCGGTCTGCATCGTTAAAACCGGCTGCAATGGCCCGCTCCAGCCCCTCGATGGCGCCCTCCAGGTCCTTTTTTTCGGAACAGATGCAGGCCCTGTTGTACCATGCCGCGTAGTAACGGGGATCCAGTTCAACTGCCTTATCGTACGATTTCATTGCGTCGTCGTACTGTTCATTCTTATAATAGGCCAGGCCGAGATTGTAATACAATTCCGGGTTGCGGGGATCAAGCTGTATCGCCTTCTTGTAGCTTTTCAGGGCCCTGTCATACTCCTTCAGCCGGTAAAAAGAATTCCCTCTGGTCACATAGGGTATCGGAAACTTCGGGTTCATCATAATGGCCCTGTTGGCGTCAGTGACCGCGTCATCGAAGCGCCCGGCACGGTAGTATTCAAGGCTTCGGCCGTTATAGGCCGCTACACTCGGATCGATCTCAATGGACCTGGTAAAGGCCTTGATGGCATCCCGGGTTTTTTTCTGTTTGGAATAACGCAGGGCCTCATTGCAATATGTCTTTGCCTCGATATTCAGGCTGTGCATGCGGGAATTATTAAAAGCCACAACCATCTTGCCGTCCGAGGTAGTGGAACAGGACGTTAGGAAGATCCAGAATAATATAACAGCCATGTTCAAATATATGGATATGTATGATTTCATAATGTTCTTCCTCATCATGCTTGTAGATCAAATATTCAATAATTTACGTCAATTCAATTTTATGATACACGTCACGAGGCGAGGATGCGCATCCTCGCCCTCATGACGCAAATCACCGCATTTTGAATATTTTAAGAAATTTACTTTACAGCGCATCCTCATGTTGTAACTATTGTCACGAAACTTATACGGGGCGTAGCGCAGTCCGGTTAGCGCACTTGACTGGGGGTCAAGGGGTCGGAGGTTCAAATCCTCTCGCCCCGAAAGTTTTACCTTTCAACCATCTTCCAATTTCTACCGGGCGGTACATTATGGATCTCGAAGAGCTATTTGAAAAAAAGAAAATTCTCAAAATAAAATCCACGGAAAAGCAGCTCGTCATTAAAGAGCTCGTGGACAAGCTCCAGGATCTGGAATGTATAACCAACAAGGAACGCTATTACGCCCAGGTGATACACCGGGAATCCCTCGAAAATACCGGCATAGGCAACGGCCTGGCCATTCCCCATGCCCGCACCGAATCAGTGAGTGATCTCATATCAATAATCGGCATCCTCGAGAAGCCGATCGATTACCAGGCACCGGATGAAAAGCCGGTAAAGTATGTCCTCCTCAGCATATTCCCCACCGAGATGAGCACCAAGTACCTCTACCTGATCGGCATGATGGCGCGCCTCTTCTCGAACAAGGAAAAAAGGAAAATGATCGACGCCGAGCCCACGCCGGCGAAGCTGTATACCCTTCTCAAGAAAGAGGCTAAATCCTACTTCGAATCCATATCGACAAAGGACAAACCGGCCACCGGCAAACCGGAAAACCTGTCCGGCGTGCCCTCCTCCGACCTTGACCTACTGATCCGTCTCGACAGCCTGTACAAGCTTCTTGACGAGGGAGATAAAAGCGAATCTGTCACCAGGAAGATCGAATCCATGAGGAAGCTCATCGACAACAGGTCCCTGACATACTATGAAAGGATGAGGAAAAAGAGGGACAATCCCTTCTCCATCGTGGAAAAGAACAGCTGTTCCGGCTGCCACATGGAAATACCCCCCTTCTACATTGAACAGATCAAGGAGCGGAAGGGAATCTCGCTGTGCACCCACTGCGGAAGGTTTTTGATTCTTCTATAGCCGCCTGCCGATATAGCTTTCAAGCTGCTCATACAGCTCAAAGGGGATGGGGCTCTCCTTCTGGTAATTACCCATTGTTTCGTCCTTGTCTCCGTGGAAATCGCTCCCGCCGGTTATCACCAGATTGTATTTCACCGCAAGGGCCCGGTACATCTCGGCCATTTCAGGGGTATGCATCGATGCGTAGGCTTCCACCCCCTCAACACCGGCCCCGACAAATCCCTTCAACAGTCCTTCGAACTCGTCCATGTCCCTGCATTCGAGCGACACCGGATGGGCGATGACCGGAATGCCGCCGCTTTCCTTGATGAGGGCAACCGCCTCGTTGAACTCGATGCGCACTTTTTTTACATATCCGGGCTTCCCCGGAACAAGGTAATTCTTAAATATATCCTTAATATTCGGCCCATGCCCGTGGCTCACCATGACCCTGGCCACATGGGGACGGCCCATGGCCCCTCCTCCCGCCGCAGCCATGACCTCGTCCAGGGGAATGTCAATACCGTGCTGTTTTAGATCGTCGATAATGCGGAAGATCCTGTTATTGCGGAATTCCGTCAGTCGTTTCGCCGTGCTCCGTAGTCCCTCGTGACGATAATCGATGTCGAGGCCGATGAGATGGAAGGAGCCGGTAGCATACTCGATGCTGAACTCAATGCCAGGGTAAAGGCGGAGGCCTAAGGATGCCGCGTAGTCCATCGCCTCCGGCAGCCCCTCAACCGTGTCATGGTCCGTTATTGCCATGGCCACAATGCCGTTCCGGACCGCCAGGTCGATGAGCTGCCGGGGGGAAAAGATGCCGTCAGAGGCGGTGGTATGGGTATGGAAGTCGATCTTTTTCATGATGATTGGTTTCCTGTTGGTATGATCCAGCATGCAAGTCGAAAATCAGGCAAGCACGATTTATATGATGTGGCCGAAATATCTTAAAAAGCACTCATGTTTCTTTACCCTGAACCGGGGCAGGGATTATGCGAGGGGGAGAGGGGCGGCCTCCCTTCTCCCCCTTCGCGCTCCCCTTCTCCCCCGCGCCTGCGGCGGGCTGGTCGTTATCTAAGAAATTAGTTAACCTGCCCGGCGCTCCTATGCAGCCTCCTGCAGACTCGCGCCACCCGTGGCCTCCCTGCCACGGGTGTTCATAGTAACCTTTATTGGCAAGTCGCCGCGCAGGACGCGCGGCGTCGCGAGGATGGCCCAGGAAGGGCCTTCCGGAGCGAAAGGAGAAAGGCTTTTATTGCCATCGCTATAAAGCAAACAATATCCACAATCTTTCACAAACAGAAAAACCTTGAAAACATTACAAGCATCAAAAGTAAGCCCGTCGCGGCGATTGAGCGACCGGGGAAAAGGGGAGCACGAGGGGAAAAGGGCGCGCCAGCCCTTGTCCCCTCGTACAATTCCCGACCGGATCCCGGTCAAAACCCATGCCCTGAGTCAGGGCAATAATATAGAAGTGCTTGATTAAAAACAATAACTGCCGAATCATATCCGCACCCAAAAGGAGGAACTCAGCCCGATGAAATCGGCTCTGGACAAATTCAAGGAACAGTGGGCCCGCATCAGCACCCTGGAGCAGACCATATCGATACTGAGCTGGGACATGGAAACCTTCATGCCGGAGGAAGGCGTGAAGGCCCGGTCGGAGCAGGTCACCCTTCTATCGGAGCTGGCTCACCGGTGGCTCGTTTCCGATACCATGGCCCGCCTCCTTGAAGACGCCGAAGCTGAAACCAGGGGCGGCGACTATTTCTCCACTGAAGTGGCCATGGTCCGTGTGGCGCGCCGGGCCTTTGATCAGAAAGTCAAAATACCGGAAGAGCTGGTCACCCGGATGGCGCGCACCACCACAAAGGCGAATTCAATCTGGATTGACGCAAGAAAACGGTCCGATTTCAACGCCTTCGCTCCAATACTGTCGGAGCTGATAGAGCTGAACCGCGAGGAGGCAGACTGCCTCGGCTACAGGGAACACCGCTACGACGCACTTCTCGACCTCTTCGAGCCGGACCTGAAGACCTCGGCCGTGGAAAAGCTCTTCACCGAGATGAAAGCGGAGCTGGTCCCCCTGGCCAGGGAGATCACCGAAAGCGAAAGGGCCCCGGATACCTCTTTCTTAAAGCAGAATTTCAGCGCCGCTGCACAGGAGGCCTTCGGCCTGATCGTTCTTAAAGATATGTCCTATGATTTCAAGAGAGGCCGCCAGGACCGTTCGGCCCATCCCTTTACCACGTCCTTCACCCCCTATGACGTACGCATCACCACGCGCTTCGACGAGAACGATCTTCTCTCCGCCCTGTTCAGCACCATCCATGAAGGCGGCCATGCCCTGTACGACCAGGGTCTCCCCTTAGATCTGGTCAACACGCCCCTGTGCCAGCCCATCTCGCTGGGGGTCCATGAATCCCAGTCCCGTCTGTGGGAAAACATCGTCGGAAGGAGCAGATTCTTCTGGAAACACTATCTTCCTGTTCTTAAAAAACATTTTCCCGGCCAGCTTGACGGCATCGGGCTGGAACAGTTTTACCGCGCTGTGAACAGCGCCAGGCCGGGATTGATCCGCGTCGAATCGGACGAGCTCACATACAATCTCCATATTTTCATAAGGTTCGAAATAGAGAAAGAGCTCATCGGCGGGACCCTCGAGACAAAGGAAATCCCCGAGGTCTGGAACGAAAAATACAGCCAGTACCTGGGGATAACGCCGCCCGATGACGCCCGGGGCTGCCTCCAGGACATACACTGGGCCCATGGCGCCTTCGGATACTTCCCGACCTATACCATCGGCAACCTACTGTCCGCCCAGCTCTTCAACAGGGCCCTGGAGGACCACCCGTCGATCCCGTACGAAATCGAACAGGGGAATATGGGCACCCTCCGAGGATGGCTCAGGGACAAGGTGCATCGCCATGGCTCGCGCTATACCTTCACGGAGCTTGTGAAGGAGATCACCGGCGGCGAAGTGCGCGTGCAGCCCTTCATTTCTTATCTTTCCGGCAAATTCCGGGAAATATATCGATAACCATCAAGGAGTCAATGGACCATGTTCGCAGGTATAGATATTGGCGGAACAAAAATAAAGGGGATCCTCACCGACCGCTCTGGCAGGGAGCTGAGCTTCAGGGAAATCGAGACACTGAAAACCGCGAAAGACATCGACGACAGCATCATCAGGCTCATTGAAGTGCTGGCCACGTCCGCCTCGGTCTCCAAGATCGACATCAAGGGAATCGGCATCGGCACGCCCGGACCCATCGACAAGGAGAAAGGGCTGATAATAAAGGCGCCGAACATCCCCTCCTTCAACAACCATCCCATCGCGAAGAACATCGAGAGCGCCACCGGTACGAAGGTATTCCTGGAAAACGACGCCACCGTGGCCCTCATCGGAGCGTGGTGGAAGGAAAACGTCAGCAAGTACCGGAACTGGATCATGATCACCCTGGGAACCGGCATAGGCGGCGGCGTGGTCATCGACAACAAAATCTACACCGGCCAGGCGGGAAACGCCATGGAGGTGGGCCACATGTCCATCGACTACAACGGCAGGGAATGCCCCTGCGGCAGCCGCGGTTGCTGGGAGCGGTACGCGTCGGCGCCGGCTATGGTCGAGCTGGGCCGCGAACTCTTAAAGAAGAACAAGAAGTCCTCTATACAGGGACGTCTCGACGAAGAGGAGCTATCGGCTAAAATGATCTCGGAAGAGGCGGCGAAAAAGGATGAAACGGCCCTGAAAATTTTGGAGGGATACGCCGCCTATGTAGGCTTCGGCATCGCCAACCTGGTCAACATCTTCAATCCCGAGGCGATCCTTATCGGCGGCGGCGTTTCCCGGGCGCACAGGCTATTTCTGCCATCCGTCAAACAGGTCGTGAACGAACGTGTCCTCAAGGGATTCAAGGGCAAATGCGCCATCCTCCCCCTGGAGGATCCGATGAAGGTCCCCGCATTCGGCGCGGCGAAGATCGCCATCAACGCCATGAACGGCTGATGGGGAGTAGCATTGGGTGGGGGCCGGGCTATCCCGCTTGCCTCGTCAGTTCGGCAGGCTCACTGCATCGCTCCGCTCGGCAACCGACGGCAACTGTGCCTCTTGACCCGACAAAAAAATCCTTACAATGTTCTTGACTTTTACCGTACCTTGACCCTATTGGTCATAACGCGGTTGTAACCGCTGAGTGCGACACATGGAACAGGAACTGGGAACATTACGCGGCGAAGCCCTCGCGGCGATCAAGGCGGCGGACAGCGTCCAATCGATAGAGGAACTGCGCATCAAGTATCTCGGCAGGAAAGGGGCCCTCACCCAGATCCTCCGCTCCGTCGGCAACCTGCAGCCCGAAGAACGGGCCGCCATCGGCAAACTCTCCAACCAGTATAAAAGCGAAATCGAAACATCCCTGGATGCCAGAACAGCGGAACTCTCAAAATCGGGCGCCGAAGAGAAGATCAGGAAACAGTGGATCGATGTCACCCTTGACAGTCCCGCGGCCACGGGTCGGGAATCTCTCGGACGGCTCCATCCCATCTCGCAGATTCAATATGAAATAGAAGACATCTTCACCTCCATGGGATTTGAGATACAGGACGGTCCCGAGGTGGAGACCGATTATTACAACTTCGAAGCCCTGAACATTCCGAAGCACCACCCGGCCCGGGACATGCAGGACACCTTCTGGACCGAGGATGGCAACCTCCTCAGGACCCACACCTCGGCCATCCAGATACGGGCGCTGGAAAAGGTGAAGCCCCCCTTCAAGATCGTTGGGCCCGGCAGGGTCTTCCGGTATGAGAGCACCGACGCCTCCCATGAGAACACCTTTTACCAGGTGGAGGGGATGATGGTGGACCGGGAGATCACCGTGGCCCACCTTATCTACGTCATGAAGAAGCTCCTCAGCGAGATCTTTCACCGCGAGGTGAAGGTGCGCCTGCGCCCCGGGTATTTCCCCTTCGTGGAGCCCGGCTTCGAGCTTGACATAAACTGCCTCATCTGCGACGGCAAGGGCTGCAGCGTGTGCAAGCAGTCGGGCTGGGTGGAGCTCCTCCCCTGCGGACTGGTGCACCCCAACGTACTCCGCATGGGCGGTATTGATCCGGAGCAGTGGTCCGGTTTCGCCTTCGGCCTGGGACTGAACCGTCTCATAATGATGAAATACGGCATTAACGATATACGGCACTTCCTGAGCGGCGATATCCGCTTCCTGAAGCAGTTTTAACGGAGCGCGGCCATGTGGCTTTCACTGAACATACTGAACAAGATGGTGGACACGAGCGGCATTTCCCCGGAGGAGATGGCCCTCCGCATCACCATGTCCAGCGCCGAGATTGATTCCGTCGAGCATGTCAATACCCACTTCAAAACCATATACGCGGCGAAGATTCTCGATGTAAAGCCGCATCCCAACGCGGACAAGCTCACCCTTGTCGACCTCGACGCCGGAACAAGGCAATACCGCGTCGTGTGCGGCGCCCCGAACCACAGGAAGGGCGACATCGTTCCCCTTGCCACGGTGGGCACCGTCTTCGCCGAGGGCACCATCAAGAAAACCAAGATCCGCGGCGAGGAATCGGAAGGGATGCTCTGCTCGGAGCGTGAACTGGGACTGAGCGACGACCATTCCGGCATCATGGTGATGCCCCCGGACACGAAGCTCGGCGCACCCTTAAGCGAGCTCTACCCGCTCAGGATGGATGTCCGCTTCGAGATCGACAACAAGTCCATCACGCACCGGCCCGACCTCTGGAGCCACGAGGGTTTCGCCCGCGAGATCGGCGCCCTCTTCAACCGGCCCTTCAAGAGCGTTATAGATTATTCGCTCCTCGACACGATGAAGAACAGGGAGGAGCTCACGGTCAAGATACTCAACCCGGAAGCGTCGCCGCGTTACAGCGGCTTGGTGGTGACTGGCATAAAGATAGCCGAATCGCCGGAATGGCTCAAGGCGGCCGTGGAAGCCATCGGCATGCGCCCCATCAATAACATCGTCGACATCACCAACTACGTAATGGCGGAGATCGGCAAGCCAATGCACGCCTTTGACCGGAAAAAGCTTAAAGGCAACACCATCTTCGTCCGCCTGGCCGGCGACAAGGAGCCGCTGATGACCCTTGACGGGCAGACCTTCGAGCTTATGTCCGAAGACGTCGTCATCGCCGACGCCTCGGGCCCCATCGCCCTGGCCGGCGTCATGGGCGGCGGCAACAGCGAGATCGAGGACGGCACCACGGAAATAGTCCTTGAAGCGGCCAACTTCAACCCGGTCAACATCCGGAAGACCGCCAACCGGTACGCCCACCGCACCGAGGCGGCCATCAGGTTCGAAAAATCCCTCTCGCCGGAGAACACGATACCGGCGCTGCTGCGCTGCTACGACCTCATCAGGCAGATCATACCCGGCGCGGAAGCTGCCTCCGAGATCATCGACTGCTACCCGGTGAAGCAGAAAAGCATATCCATCGTCACCTCCGCCGATTTCATCCGCAAGCGCCTGGGACAGCAGGTGGACGACGCCAGGATCGCCTCGATCCTCACGTCCCTCGATTTCAAGCTGAAGAGCGACGGATCGAAGCTCACGATAGACGTACCGAGCTACCGTGCCACCAAGGACATATCGATACCGGAAGACATCGTGGAGGAAGTCGGGCGGATATACGGCTACGACAACATCACGCCGGCCGCGCCGATGGTCACCTGCGCGCCGCCGCGCAAGAACGAATTCCGCCTCTTCGAACGGAAGGTCAAGGGTATCCTGTCGACCCATCACAACATGATAGAAGTGAGCGGCTATTCCTTCACCGGTGAGGACCCTCTGAACAGGCTGAAGATCAACGAGGACCTGGAGCTGTTCCTGCGCAATCCCCTGTCGAAGGAGCAGGACCGTCTCAGGAGGAGCCTCGTTCCCAACACGGTAAACAACATAAAGCTCAACAGCAGGTATTCCGACGAATTCCGCATTTACGAGCTCGGCCGCGTTTATTTGAAGAAAAGCAGGAAGTCCGCGGACCTGGCGGAGGAAAAAACGATGGTCACCGGCGCCCTGTTCATGAAAAAAACGGACACGCCGATCTTCTACGGGGGGAAAGAGGTGGTGACCGGTCTCATGGCAAAGCTACAGGTGGCGGATTATTCGCTGGTCCCGGAGGAGAAGGCCCTGCCGCCCTACGCCCATCCGGGCAGGTCCATGGTCGTCATGGTCGGCAAGGAAACCGCCGGCTGCATTTTCGAGCTGCATCCCGACACCATGGCCGCCTTCGACATCAGCGGCGCCGCCGCCCTGTTCGACATCGACCTCTCCATCATATACGGCGCGCGCAGGAAGGACACGGTCTTCGTGGAGCTCCAGAAGTACCCGGAAGTTCCATTTGAGGTGAGCGTCCTGGCTGACCGCCAGGTCTACGCCCGGGATCTCTGCTCGCTCATTGCCAAGGTCAACAGGGAGCTTATTCAGAGCGTTGAGGTCGTATCCATTTACGAGGGTTCACCCATCCCTGAAGGCAGGAAATCCATTTCCCTGAAAGCGGTCTTCGCTTCAAAGGACCGGACCCTGACGCCGGAAGAAATCGAGAAGCTGCAGAAAGGCACCATCGAGGCGCTCAATAAAAAAGGCTACCAGCTCCGGTAGCCCTCAGGTCCCCTTCTTTTCCACCACCTTTGGATCATAGAATGATACCCTGTTCCTGCCCGTCTTCTTGGAATGGTAAAGGGCTAGATCCGCCATCTCGATAAGCTCGCTCGGGTCGTTGGCTTCGAGCTCGGGCACCGCGGCGATGCCCCCGGAGATGGTGAAGCGTATGGTCACGTCGTCGTATTCGAGTCTCAGGCTCTCCACGACGGACCGTATCCGGTCAGCGAAAACGAAGGCTTCGGCGCTGCCCGTCTCGGGGAGGATGACCGTGTATTCCTCCCCTCCGTACCGGCAGGGGATGTCGATATTTCGGCAGTTATTGAGCAGCACCGTCGCAATCTCCTTGATGGCCCGGTCCCCCGCCTGGTGCCCGTAGGTATCGTTGATCCCCTTGAAATTGTCGATATCGAAGATGGCCACCGAGAGGTTGTGGTTTTTCCTCCTGGTGCGGTTCCATTCCTCCTGGAGACGCTCGCGAAAATACTTGCCGATATAGAGCTTCGTCATGCCGTCCCGGATCGCCTTGTTGTACAGGTCGGCGTTGTTGATGGCTATGGCGGATTGGGTCGATACGAACTGAAGCACCTGCATGTCGAATATGGAGAAGCCGCCGTAGATCTTGTTAATGGCCTCGATGACGCCGATGATCTCGCCGTTGACGGTAAGGGGGACGGCTATTATCGACCGCGTGGTATTCTTGATCAACTTGTCGGCCCTGTCGGAAAACCGGGGATCGTTCTGGGCGTCGTTTATAAGGATGGGTATCCCGTTCTGCCATACCGTGCCCGCGATGCCCTCGCCCATGCGAAGGCCGGCATCTTTCAACAGGTCGCCCTCCTCGTCCCTGCTCAGCACGGCAAAGTTAAGCAGCTTCAGGCCCCGGTCCACGAGGAGGATGCTGCTGGATTCGCAATTGAGGAGGATCTTCGTCTGGTTCAATATCCGCTTCAGCACCTCCTCCTTTTCCAGGGAGTTGGCGATGTAGGTGTTGATCTCGATAAGGGTGCGCAGCTGCTTGTTCTTTTCTTCAAGAGAAGCCAGCCGCTCCCGTGCGTCTTCAAGCTCCTTTGATTGATTGCGATTAAACATCATTACCCTCGACAGATCTCGATATAAAGCGCCCGGGCGCGATACCCCGCATCAGGCGCCCGTTCCCAGGTATTTCAATTCAAGGTACGATCTTCTTTCGAACCGGTCCAGGCCCAGTTCCCCTGCGATACGGAAGAGCTCCTTCTCGACGCGCTCCCGGTCCGTTCCCTTCAATTCAAGCTCCACAAAATTACCAAGACCATCGACCCTGTCAATGCATATCTCGATGTCGCCGAGGGTATATATCTCACGATCTTTCTCGACAGTCCCCGACGGTATGAAGCCGAGAAGCGTGAGAATATCGAGGGTTTTCTCGAAGCTCCCCACCGGGACCTCTTCCTCGCGGCGCGTTTTCGAGACGGCCCCCAGCTTGGGGCCCTTGTAGGTCAGCACGACCTCGTCGCCGACCTGCCGCAGGCGCAGTGCCTCATCGGTCTTCCGGAAATCCCTGCCCGGGTGGTTCAGGTAGAGGTCCCTCTCGCGGAGGGTCTTCCCGCGCCTGGCGCCCAGGGTCCGCGCCTTTTCGATTACAGCGTCATGGTCGTCACAATACGACTTTATTTCTATCTCCAGCAAGTCCATGGCTATCTCCGGTGCAACGGTCCCCCGATGGAAAGGCCGTCGGTCCCGAGGGTTTGCCTCTGCTTTCCGTTGATCTTGATGACAACGCTCTTCACGTTCGGGAACTGGGTTGCCGTGTACACTATCTGGTCAATGCGGTTGATCAGGATGCTCCCGCCGGCGCCCTGCTCGATGGCGCCGTTAAAATCTATCTCGGCGGAACGGTTCTTTATCTTCACGCTGTTCACCCTGAGGCCGGAGGGCACCGCCGTGAGATGTCCCTTCTTTTTTTCAGCAGCCGTGGGTCCCTTGATAAGCTCCTTCATGGTGTTTTCAAGAAGGGAACCCCCGTTGACGGTCCTTGTTACCGGGGCAAGGTACATCTTTTCCGATTTCTCGTTCAGTTTTACAAAATACACCTTTACTTCTTCCGCGGGCGGCTTTTCCGCCCCCTCCTTTTTCTCCGTCCCTTCGCGCTTCTCGGCTTTTTCGGCCTTCTCGATTCTCTCGGTCTTCTCTGCTTTCACCTTTTTTTCAGGGGCTTTCTTTTTTTCTTCGCGCGTTTCCCCCTCGTCCTTTTGATCCTTCGATTCGCCGCTGATTGGGACCGGGTTCTTCTTATGCTTGTTTTTAACGCCTTCATCGCGCATGGAATAACGGTTAACCATGAGTGCTATCGCGGTCACCAGCGCCATGATGATCAATACATAGAGGGGATTTTTCCCTTTTTCCGCCCTGCGGGGAGCCGCGGCGGGTGGTGACGCGGCGGCTTTCTTCGGCCTTGATTTGGAGACCGTCTTTTTCTTTGTTGTCTTTTTTACTGTTTTCTTAGCCACCGTTCAAGTCCTCCACCGGCCAACGACCTTACATGCAATTAATTTTCTTGAAATAAATAAGAATCTTCGCTACTTTATTAAGCAGGTCCAATTATCAGGCGGATTATTCAGTTGAGGAAACAGGCTCACCCGGCCGCCTAACGATAAAAGGGCCTTAAAAATATAATAATCCAAGATATCGCATATTATTTCAATACTATTTTTTATAAATATATTATTTGATATTTTTCAGAGGTCACGCGATAATATTAATTAAGTTGTCCGTTATGCTTCACACGTTACTTTATTTGACTGTCATTATGCTGCTAATTCCGGCCGCTTGCCGAAGCAAAGGAGACATGCCCATGGAAAAATTACGTGAGCTCATGGTACGAGACCAGATCGAGGCCCGCGGCGTCAGCGACAAGCGGGTGCTTGACGCCATGAGAAGCGTTGAGCGGCACAGGTTCATCCCCGGACACCATGTCACCAGCGCCTATGAGGACCATCCCCTTCCCATCGGGCACGGCCAGACAATTTCCCAGCCCTATATAGTCGCCCTCATGACGGAGCTGTGCGAGCTCGACGGCACGGAAAAGGTCCTTGAAATAGGAACCGGGTCAGGGTACCAGGCGGCCGTCCTCTCCCTCCTCGCGAAGCAGGTCTACAGCATTGAGGTCGTGGCTCCCCTCGGCCAGAGCGCAGGACGGAAGCTTTCGGAGCTGGGCTACGATAATGTCCAGGTCCGTATTGGCGACGGTTATCTCGGTTGGCCCGACCAGGCTCCCTTTGATGTAATAATACTCACCGCGTCGCCCCCTAAAATTCCCCAGAGCCTCATCGATCAGCTCGGCGAAGGCGGCATCCTGGTGGCGCCTGAAGGGGAATATTCGCAGGAACTGGTGAAAATAACCAGGCAGAACGGCAAGGTTATCAAGCGTACCATAACCTATGTGCGTTTTGTGCCGATGATTCACGGCCAGTGAGCACCCTTTTGATTTTTCGGGGTTTCCTTAAAAGAATTGACAAAATTTGTTCGCCCAATTCAACTATTATCATTATTAGTATTCGGTCGAAATGACCCCCGGTGCTGCGCACCCCCAAATTTCATACTATGGTAAAAGAGAACATTCAGGACAAGCGATTCCCCTTCCTTCATGCGCATATAGCCCGTGAGCCTCATATATTCGAGGTCCTTAACGAGATAATGGCGTTCCAAAACAATGTCCTCAAAACAGGGATCGGGCACCTCATGACACTTGACGACCTGAAGACATCGCGGAACATCAAGATTCCCTTCACCATCGCCAGGAACAAGATCATCACGAATCTCGTCGACATTCTATTGAAAAACTACCCCGACGAGGTTCGCCCGATCATCACCTTTTCGTTCGAGGTGGATCCCGATTCTAAAAAATTATCGATCAACGAAACCCGCGAACTAACCGTGCTCATCAGCAATGACGACATGAACAAGCTCCAGGGTGAGAGGAACGAGGTTTCATGCGATCATTTTTTGACCCTCATAAGCCAATTCCGGCTATTCAACCTTACCAAGCTGCTGAAGAAAACCAGGGAGCGCGCTCTCCTGTCGCAGGTGATCAAGCTGGAGCTCGGGAAAACGGTTTTCACCTACAAGCATTTCTCGATGAACAAGCAGAGCATGGAAATCGCCGAAGACTACTGCTTTCACCATGACAACTACGACTCCGTCCGGAAGACCATGACGCTCGAAAAAATCAACAAGGTCATCGCCAACCATTCGGCGCCCATCCTGCGAAGGCTGAAGAACTTCGGGATCCTCAACACGGAATTCAGCGATTATACCGACACCAAGCTCGACTACCTGCTGAACATTCTTCTGCAAGACCTCTACCTGTCCCTCTCGGACAGCGAGCTGACGGAAGTGAAAAACTTCAATTCCCTCAGGTCCTGCATTCTCAAGGTCGAAACGCTGATAGATCCCATCATAACCGCCGGCAACGACATCGTCGCGTACATCAGGGAAAACAGCATCTGCGCGGCATCGGCTGTATCATCGGTATTCAATCAGCTTGCCGAAGAACGGCTCCTCTCCTGGGTCGAGGAAAACGGACCCCGGCAAAAGATCATACAGTTCCGGGACGAGGACGCCATTATCTATCTCATAGACGGGGCCTTTCTCCTCCCCAGGCTTACGGAGCTCCACGACCTGATACTGGAAAAACCGGATGTGCTCATGGAGATGAGCCATTCGGAGAGGGAAAAGATTTTCGACGAGATGAACCTCCTGTGCAACGCCGGCCGGAACCTTCTTCTGTCCGATGACAACGCAAGGGCCGTCCTGGACAAGGACGAGAGCATGAAAAAGATGCACCGGATCATCGATGAGTACGATAATTACCAGAACAGCTACTTCAAGGAAACGGCCGTTGATAGAGAGGAGAGAGCCGCCCGCAAGCGCCGGTCGCTGATCGAAGCCATATCCGATTTTTTCATGTCCCTCTTCGCGCCTAAAAAGGACGAACCGATTTCCGGAGCGATTGAGCGGGATTCCCTGTCCGAGAACGAGACGGAACAGTACCGCCCCCTGGCCAGGGGCGAGGCAAAGAGCATCGTATTCAAGATAAAGAACAGCAACGCGAAGCTGATCGTACTCTCCAACTACATAGACCTGCTGCCGGCCAATGAAGCCGACATCGAGATTATCATCAACGACATAAGGAAACTCAACCTCAAGATAGTGATACCCATTTACAACGCGCGGAAAGTGCTCTACCCCATCCGCAGCCAGCAGTACCTCATCCCCGACATGGAATATTTAATGGTGAACCCCGATATAATCCAGTCGCCCGAGGGAATCCGCGAATTCGCCGATTCCCTCGCCGGGGAGAAGGTCAAAGATGAAAAAATCACCGGCCAGGCCATCCTCAACATCGAGAAATATCTCATGTCCATATATTCGCAGAAAAAGGCGCAGATGATCAGGAAGGCAAAAGCAAAGAAATAGCATCGAGAGGATATAAAAAAACGCTCCGTCGCGGGAGCGTTTTTTTGGGTGGGGTGACACGTGCAAGGCTATACGGCATCGGCATGACTTTGCGGTTATTCCGAAGATCCCCCGGAACAACCCGCGGCGCAGGTACCGGAGGCCGGACAGGATGCCGCCTCCGAACTATCGTTTCCTTTCCCGGCCCGTTTCTTCATTTCTCCGTTCTTCTTGTAATCATTGACGTAGAACCCGGACCCTTTAAAAATAATGCCGGCTGTCCCGAACAGCTTACGAACTTTACCGCTGCACTTTTCGCATTTCGTTATAGGTTCATCACTCATAGACTGGAATACTTCGAATCTGTTCTTGCATTCCAGGCATTCATATTCATATGTCGGCATAGCCATCTCTCCTGCTTTTATGCCATCGGGTGGTTTTCCCGATTTTGAGGCATTAGAATTTATAGCACGGCTCTGTCAATAATTTTTTTCGCTTTACAAGCGGCCTGGCCGTCTTTCATTATTGGTTTCCCTATTTTCATCAGGATTACACCAAAAAAATCCTTGAAATCCAATTATCACTTTTCTATTATTAATAACCTCCGATGCCGAATTATCAATACACGCTTCCGCTACGGACCGGTATCCAGCCCGGATCGAGGCCATCGGCGCAGGAGAGATAACTATTCCATATCACGATGGGCAAGCACCAGATAACAATACCCGTATTCATCCCCCATCTCGGGTGCCCGCACCGCTGCATTTTCTGCGACCAGTGGAGCACGACCCCTGCCGAAGCCGAAGCCGGAGCGGATATCGTCGACGATACGGTCCTGCGATACCTGCCCCATGTACGGAAGACGGTGAAGCGGATCGAGCTTGCCTTCTTCGGCGGCAGCTTCACCGGGATAAAGAAGGAGATACAGGAATCCTTTCTCCGCCGGGCACGCCATCACCTGGAAACGGGCGCAATCCACGGAATTCGCCTGTCAACGCGGCCCGATTATATCTCCAACGAATCGCTGGCCCTTCTTGAAAAGTACGGCGTGACGACCGTCGAGATAGGCGTCCAATCCCTTGACGACAAGGTGCTGTCGGCGGCGAGCCGGGGACACAGCGCCGATGACGTCTTTGCCGCGGTGGAATGCATTAAACGTAACGGCTTCGACTTCGTAATCCAGCTCATGGCGGGGCTGCCGGGAGAAACAAGGGAATCCGCCCTGCGAACCGCCCGCAGCGCCGCGCAGGCGGGCCCCTCGGCGGTCAGGATATATCCCGCCGTCGTCCTTAAAGGAACATTTCTCGAGCGTCTCTGGGCCTCGGGTGAATACAGCCCACTGTCGATGGAGGATGCCGTGGACCTTTGCAAGGACCTTCACCGGATTTTCATGGATCATGACATTCCGATCATCCGCACAGGCCTCCATCCCCTGGGACCGGGGCAGTCGAAAAACATTGTCGCCGGCCCCTATCATCCCTCCTTCGGTTTTCTTGTCAAATCCCGCGTCAGGAGGGACCTCATGGCCGAGCTGATCAGCCGTTATCTCGTGGCAAATACCGTCCCTCCCCACGGGCGCATTCACTTGGTCCTCCCGGATAAAAACACGGAGGAATTCGTCGGCAGCGCCAGGGACAATATCAATTATTTACAGAAGCGTTTCAACCTTGCGGGGATCCGCTATTCCGCGGGTCCAGTATCGGATGTACAGATAATCGATGAGCGCCCCGGATCAGAGCGCCCACGCGGAGGCATCAATGGTATCACATTATAAGCGGGCCGCCTCGGTCCTCGGCGTATTGCTGATTTCCTGCTCCCTAGTTGCAATAAGCGGTGAAGCGGCGCCGAAAAAAAATAAAGCGGCGCCGAAGAAGACGGCCGCGGCTAAGACCGTCGGCGACAAAAGGAAAGAGGCGTCGAAAACCGCGGTAATCACGAAAGACCGCGTCCTTAAGGAATTCAACGCCGTATACAAGGATCCCCCGGAGAGCAGGAAAATCAAGGCGACCTATATCGGCAATATAAGGAATTATACTGAACGGAGGGGGGCGCAGGAAGTCCCTGCCCAGGCGCACCAGGTGGCCCTTACCGTCAAGCTTACCGATTGCGGCATCACCATGTGCGACGTCTGGGAAGTATATTTTTACAGGCTCGAGACCGAATGGATCTTCCTGGATATAATGCAGGTCGGATCAAGGCAGGTCACCCGGACGAAAAAGAAGCATCCCCCCCTGAAGGATGACGAAATCAAGAAAATCATAACCGACGCGATGACCAGGGCAAATCCCGACCTCCGCGTGCGGGGAATAACGATCCTGGGTAAAAAGGGATCGTGGCGCCTCTGCGTACCCGAATTCCGCGTGACGGTCAAGATACACGCCGACCTGGAAAAGATAATCTATAACTCGGCAACGGCCTATGAATGCCTGATGATCTCGACCCTCGCACACGAGAACGGGAAATGGGACCAGGTAAAGATCAGCTGCATGTACAAGGAACAGGAAACGGACGACTGCCACATCGGCACCATGTGCAGGGAACTGGGAACGGTGAGCACCGTACCGCCCGTCAGTGATGATGAAGCGGCCAGGATACTCAGGAATGCCTTCGGAAACGAATACGGGTTGAAGAAAAATAATGTTGTTGTGGAAAAATTCGAAATAATAAAAAAAGACCCGGCCGAGAATTTTGGCACAAAAGCCCCTTATACCGTGCAGGCGCTTTTCGTTATTGACGAGAATAAAATAATCCCCGGCGATGATTACACCCCTCGCAGGACCGAAAAGGTCCGGGCGGTATACGAATGCGTTGTCAGCGGTTATCTCAACTATTCCCTTTCTGAAAAAAAATGGGATGGTATCATAGAATCATGCTGTCCCTCGGTCACCGAGCGGTGCGGCACATCCTGCTCCGATACGGCGAGGGGATGCAGGCGGTTGGGGGAAAAATAAGCATAATTCCCGGGACCGGCGTAAATCAATGAATTATCTGACACCATGTATTTATCAAGCCTATGAACAATGACCTGCTTACACGAATGATCTGCGAGCGCCTGAACCTCAGGGCCTACACCGTGACATCGATGAATGTCGCAAGAGAGATCACGTCCCTTCACAACACATCGCCCAACGCCACCATGGCCCTGGGCAGGACCGTGACGGCCGCGGCTCTCCTCAGCGCAATGCTCAAGCCCGATTCCGACCAGAGCCTGCTGATAAAGATCGAGGGAAGCGGCCCTATCAGGGAAATCCACGCCCAGGCGGACGCCCGGGGCAACATCAGGGGCTACGTGGCAAACCCGCAGCCCGACATGAACGGCTCGCTGGAGGCGCTCAGCTTCTCCAGGACGATCGGTGCCGGCTTCCTCACCGTGCGCAGGGACATCGGCATGAAGGAGCCCTATACCAGCGTCATCCCCCTTCACACCGGCGAAGTGGCGGGAGACGTGGCCTACTATCTCACTGTCTCGGAACAGGTCCCGTCGGCGGTCATCATAGCCCTGACCCTTGACCGTGAGGGAGCCATCACCTCTTCGGGGGGTATCCTCATCCAGACCTTTCCCGGCACGCCGGAGGAATCAATCGCCAGGGTCGAGGAGAACATCGCGTCGATGAAGCGGTCCCTCGGCGAAAGACTCAGGGAGGGAGAGGATATCCGGGACGTGTTAAAGGGATTGTTCAACAACGAAGTGCTGACGGTCCTCGATTCGCGCCCGGTGCGGGCGTCCTGCCGGTGCGACAGGAGGATGATCCGCGCCATGCTGGGGAGCCTTCACCGGGAGGATCTGCGGGAAATGATCGACGAGGACGGCGGAGCGGAAATAACCTGCACCTTCTGTATGAAAAAGTACCACTTCGATAAGAACGAGCTCACTCGCATACTGGAGAAAAAGGGCTCTCACCCTTCAGCGGACGAACCCAAGCCGGATGTTCACTGATGGTCAGAACGCCCCGGGCAGAAGCTTCCACGCCGGGCCGAGCTTCTCGATGGCAAGGACGTTTTTGCTGATGCCCAGCGACCTCTCGTGCAGGCCCATGCTCAGGCCGAGGAGCTGGGTGTAGAGGATGGCCGGCACCATAGAGGATTTCCGCTCCTCGGGAGTCTCGGCATTCTGCACCGCGTCAAACTGGATCTGGCAATAAGTGCAGGCCGTGCAGATGCAGTCGGCGCCGGATTCAGCGGCGTCCGCCGTTTTCGCGCTCATCAGGGCGAGGGATATGGCGTTGTTCTTCCCCAGGAGGGGGTTGCCGCAGCAGTCGAGGCGGCGGGGCCAATCCACCGGCTTTGCCCCGGTGGCCGATATGAGATCCTCGAAAATCGACGGGGCAAGGGGATCGTCGAAGTGGACCACGTTGCTGGGCCGCAGGGCGTGGCACCCGTAATGGGCCGCCACGCTGAGGCCGCCCAGGGGCCTGACGATGCTTGCGTATATCGCCGGCAGGCCGATCTCGTCGCAGAGCACCGTCAGGAGGTGGTGCACCCTGATGGTGCCCTTCCATGACAGGCCTTCCTTCGCCAGCTCGGCGTTGATGTCCCTGCGAAGCTTTTCGTTTTCATGGAGATAGTGCTCCGCGTGCTTGAGGCTGCCGTAGCAGCACTTGCAGGGAGTGACGATATCGAGCCTTTTCTTTTCCGCCAGGGCGAGGTTCCTCGCCGCTGACAGGACAAAGGACTCGAAATAGAGGTCCCTGTTGGGATATCCGCAGCAGTTGAAATCCAGGTCCACCAGGCGGACCCCGAAGGGTTTCAGCACGGCCCTGGTCGATGTTTCATACTGGCTGAGGTAGTATGGTATCTTGCACCCTTTAAAAAACGCGAATTTCATATATCCCGTATCCTGATTTTCCTGTTCCAGCGGTCACGCCTCCGGTCAGGAATCGTCGTCCTTAGTAGTATCGCCTGTCCGGTCAATATCCTTAAAATGCTCGTATGCCTTGTTCTTAAGCTCATAAATGATGTCCGTGACCTTTATCCCCTGGGGGCAGTTTTCCTGGCACTGGTAGCAGGTGGCGCAGTCCCAGACCATCCGCGATCCCATGGCGAGGTCGTTAAGGCCCAGCCGTAGAAGGTTCATGATCTTCTGTGGCGTGATATCCACCGCGTCCTCCCGGTCGGTCCGGGCGGCCACGACCGGGCACACGTTGGTGCAGGTCTGGCACTGGATGCAGGGGGCGAACACGTTGGAATCGGCCGTAAGATTATAATACCGCCCCTTGATCGTATCGACATCACGGGCCAGCGACGCGTCCCTGACCTTTATCCGGTCGGACCATTCCGAGGCGCTGAACCGCTTCACCCACACGTGGGGCAGCGGATAGCCCTTTTCCGCGAGAAGCTCCCTGGAGGCCGCCCACTGGTCCTGCAGGTTGATGCCGGTGGGGCAGACCTCGGTGCACTTGAAGCAGGACGTGCAGATGAAGGCTCCCTCCGATATCTTCCGGAGTTCGCCGGCCTCAATGGCTTTCCCGGAGCAGAGGGACCTGACGGTGCGCATCTTCCGGGACGGCAGGATCTCCTCGTTGCCGGTCATGCGGTACACCGGCGCCACCGAGCAGTGACGGCTGCAGGCGCCGCAATCGGTGCAGGCGTCCAGCTCCATGGCCCTCCGGGGCATGGCGGCCGCCAGGTTCACCTTTTTTTTATCGGACATGCCGTTCACGATCAAGGTGAGGGGATCGGTGATGATATGGAAAAATTTGCTGAAGGGGAGATAGGCAAGGCCTATGAAGCAGGCCAGAACATGGATGTAATAAATGATAATGTCAGCCTTGATCCTGTCCATCGGCACGGCCGCCGGCCTTATGACCATTGAAAGGGGGTACGATATGAACGCCGATCTGGCCGGCGCATGGCAGGACGCGCAGCTTTCGCTGTTGAGCTGCCTCCCCTTCTCCAGCAATTCCGGCGTTATGGTGACCGCGAAATCCGCGAAAGCCGTGCCGTATTCCCTGGACCAGTAGGCCTTGACCGCGACCTCGTCCGCGGGGCCGCCGGCCGGGGAATACTCTTTCATCATCCTGTTAAATACGCTCTCGGAAACAAGCTTCGACGCCTCCACGAAGAAGCCGCTTATCATGATTACGGCAAGGATGGCCACCGCGTACCGGTCCGCGTACCTGGTGACGAGCATCGGGGCGCGAAGGCGCACGCGGCGGTATATGGCTATGGCCACGCCGACGATCACCATGAGCCCGAAGATGTTTCGCAGCAACTGGAAGGGGTCAAGGGTAGAGAAATATTCGGGGAAAAATTTCTTGGTCACCAGCTCGTCAAGGGCGTGCATGAGGAGAAGCAGCGTGAACCCGAAAAAGAGGCAGATGTGCATGATCCACCGCAGCGGGTCGGTTTTAAGAATCCTGGCCTGGAGAATGACATCCAGGAGAAGGGCCTTGAAGAAAAGAAAAAACCTGAGGCTGAAGACCGTTGCGGCAAACCCCTTTGCCGCGGCGGCCAGGCGCTTCCATACCGGGATGATGCCGGCCCGGGGCCCGATATCCGAGACGGCCCACCGCCCCACGCGGAACAGGATGCCACCGGCGCATACGGCCAGGGCTATGTAGAGACACACAAAAAGAAACGTCGATTCGAGCAGGGTCTTTGCCATTACGCGCTTTCCCTTGCGGATGTTTTCATAAAATTCTCAATGAAGGCGTTGACCGCAGCGTAGGCGGTGGCTATGGCAAGACCGGAGCCGCACTTCATCCTCATCCAGTCCTGATGGGCCAGGATCGTCCCGGCCGCGAAAAGATTCTCATAGATTGGCTTCCCCTCGCCGTCAACGGGACGGAACAGGCCGTCGACCTCAACGCCGGCGCTGTTGATCGGGTGACCGGCCGGGTGAAGGAACCGCTCATGGTGCCATGCTGTTCTGTCAGCGGGCTGGTGAAGCGGCAGATTGAAGAGGGGCTCGAAAATGCCCTTCCGGTCGGAGAGGAGCCCCTTGCCCATGAACCTGCCGGTGGCCAGTATTACCGACCGCGCCTGGATGATCTGCGACTGGTCGTTGCCCCCTATGTTCAGGAGAAAATTGCCGTTTTCGGAGCGGTTGACCGATTCCACCCGCTTGTCGATGAGCCGTAGGAGCCCCTTCTGAGGAAGCTCCGAGTCGAAGATCTCCTTCAGCCTGAAGCCGGGTACGGAAGCGGGCATCATCGGTATCTCGAAGACCGGGACGCCGAGGAGCTTCGAAAGATGGGCCGTGATGACGGACGTCCTTTTAATGCCGAGGACCGCCGGGAGCCCGACAAACCTGGCGTCCCCGAGCTCAGGCTTTATGAGACGGGCCAGGGCCTCGCGCGTTTCCGACAGCTCCAGGTCACGGGCGAGATGGACCGCGTAGATCTCGTCGCGTCCCGCCGTGCCGGGAAAGGCGACGCGCAGCGTGCGGATCGAAGGCCACTCCCCCTTCAGGGTGACGGCGATCTGGCGGGCGCCGAACTCCTTGAGGCCGTGAAAATCGACGATAAGGCACGGGGCCTTGGTTTCGTAGGCCTCGACGCCGTGCCACATCGATTCCGGGACGCAGTAGCTGTACTTGATGGTGCCCATGGAGGTGATCACCTTGAGGTTGCGGTTCTGGTCGAAGCGCAGCTTCATCTCCGATGCGCCGAGAAAGGATATCATTTCATCGAAGGAGACCTGGATGTCTTCGTTGGAGATGCGGCCGTAGGGATGTCTCGAGCCGTCGCGGCGCATGGCGTCAATGGCTTCCCAGGGATTTTCCCAGAGCCTTTTTTCCCCGATGGGGTACACAGAAAGAAGGTCAAAGAGCCCGCTGGTGAAGAGCGTTCCGCCTGCGCTCCCGGCCTGCACGGTGGAAAGCTTCCGGTTGACGGCGAAGAGCGAGGCGGCCATGCCGGCTATGCCGGAGCCTATGACCATGACGTCAAAGACATGGGCTGGATCGTAATTATGTGATTTCGGCAGTGCCATGCGGTGTCAGCGCTCCTCAACTGGATTGTGTGTGCAGCTCTTCATCGAAGAGGCCGCAATGGATCGATTCCATGAGCTCCGCCTGTATCAGCTGGTCGCCCCAGAGAATGGAGTGTATTCCCTTCCAGCGCTCCTGGAAGAACTTCCCGATACTGATGAGCCCCTCCCGGCCGGTGAACTCGCCGCGCTCATACAGGTAGGCGGCCGCCCTCATGCCGCAGAAGGCCCCCTGGCAGGCGCCCCTGCCGAGGCGGGTCCTCAGGCAGAGGTCGACAAGCGTCACTTTCTCATTGTGACTTTTCAGGGATTCGATGATCTCGTCGATGGCTTTTCTGGTGACCATCTCGCATTCGCAGATCATCATATCGCCCTCTTCGTGGGAGCGCATCCATCTCTTGGGGGATATGCCCGGCTCGGTCCACTGGCCGCCGGTGGTCGTCGGAAGCGGCTCGGTCCCGGTCAGGCAGGGGGCGGTTACCCCCATTTTCCGGCAGACCAGGTCGACGGTCTTCTCGGCCATCAGCCTGAAGGTGGTGAGCTTGCCACCGGTTATGGTCGTCAGGTTGTCCACGTTCTCCTTTGAGTGGTCCAGGAGCGCGAAGCCGCGGCTGATGCTCCTCCCGTCGGAGCCGCCTCCCCTGCCAAAGAGGGGCCGCACGCCGCAGTAGGCCCGGACGAAACGGCTCCGCTCAAGCACCGGGACCATTACAGCGCCCTCTCGGACTATCAGGTCCACCTCTTCCACGGTCGGGTAAATTTTATCCGGGTCCTCCACCGGCGTCGAGGTAGTGCCGATGATCGATACGGTGCCGCCCGGCACCAGGATGTCCGCGTCGGACGGGCGCCTGAGACGGTTGATGATGCGGTAGTTGATCCTGTCGTTCGTGACAAGGAGGGTTCCCTTGGAATACTGGATCGGAATCTCGATGCCGGCAAGACCGGTGACCTGGTTTGCCCAGGCGCCGGCGCAGTTGACCACCTGCTCGACCTCAATATGGAATTCATTGCCGGTATTGACATTTCGGACCAGCACGCGCCGTATCTTTTTATCCTGTATATCAAAACCGATCACCCTGGTGCTGCGAAGTCGCCGCGAGCCGAGGGAAATGGCCTGGTTGATGTTGAGGAGCGTGAGCTTGAAAGGATCGACCGAGGCGTCCTCTACCTTGTAGGCGGCGATGACGCTTTCGGAAAGGGTCGGCTCCAGGTCGCGCGCCTCCTCGGGCGATATGGCCTCGCAGGGGACTCCGCACTGGGCGCAGAAGGAGGGATAGTCAGCGATGAACTTCTCGTCATCCCCTTCAACGGCGACAAAGAGGCCTCCCGTATTCTCGACGCACTGGGGCATCAGCTTTTTTATGATATCGCCTTCCAGCTTGCATTCCCGCGCCGCCTCCTGGTCGTTGGAAACGTACCTGCCGCCGCTGTGGAGAAGGCCGTGGTTCCCTCCGGACGCTCCGGCATTGAGGTCGGCTTTTTCCACCAGGATGCACTGCACGCCGCGCAAAGCCAGATCGCGGGCTACAGCCGTGCCGGTGGCGCCGCCGCCGATAACTAGAACCTGTGTCTGCAACTATTCGCTCCTTGTTGAAAGCAACTATTACATTTGATCCGGCATTTTCTTGTCAATAGTTTAACAATACCGGTGAGATCATCTTAACAGGATACAGTTTTATTAAGGGCGGTTGCCCTTAACGGGTGACAAAACAAAAACCATGGTGGACAATATTGGTCAGAATTCAATTAAAATATTTATCTAACAGCATTTTTTCATGTGTCAGGGCTGACAATTTTCAGGCCCCATAAAAAATCAAAAAATGCCGTAATCGATCTAATTTTAATTGCATGATTCAAACACATCATGTTAGAATTTGTCCATGATATACTCCCCTCAACGAATGGGGCAAGGAGCTGGCAATGAAATCTCTGACAGAACACCTTACCTTCAATACGAAAAAGCGCCGTGACTATATCAACATTACCGATACCGTCGAAGACCTTGTCATACGAAGCGGCGTCCGGGAAGGAATCTGCCTGGTGAACGCCATGCATATCACCGCCTCGGTCTACATCAACGACGCCGAGAGCGGCCTCATCCAGGACTTCGATGATTTCCTTGAGGGCCTCGCGCCCCATGAGCCTGTCTCCCGATACCGTCACAACCGCACCGGCGAGGATAACGGCGACGCCCATATCAAGAGGTCGGTCATGGGACGGGAGGTGGTTGTGGCCGTTACCGGGGGCAAGCTCGATTTCGGTCCCTGGGAGCAGATCTATTACGCCGAATTCGACGGCATGAGGCCCAAGAAGGTCCTGGTTAAGATAATCGGTGAATGATCCATGAACCTGGTCGACGCCCACTGCCATCTCGAAAGCGATCATTTCGTCAATGATCTTGACCGTGTCATCAACGAGGCCCGCTGCGCCGGCATCGTCAAGCTCATAACCTCGTCGATTACGCCTGGCCAGTGGGAGTTATCCCGGAGCATCGCAGACCGCTATGCCGAGGTGGAATGCGCCCTGGGGATCCACCCCTGGTATATCCGGGAGAGCTACCGGGACGCGATCCAGGGACTGTACGCCGCCCGGGACCTGGGCGCGGTCGCCATCGGCGAGATAGGCCTCGACAGGAAAAGCGAGATGGTGCCCTTCGACAGGCAATTGGATTTTTTTGAGGCCCAGCTTTCCGTTGCCAGGGAGATCGACCTTCCCGTGATCATACACTGCCGCGGCGCCTTCAACGAGCTGATCCTGTCGCTCAAGCAGGGCGGCCCGCTGCGCGCCGGCGGCATCATACATTCCTTCTCGGGAAGCCCCGAGCTCGCCGACGAGCTCATCAGGCTGGGCCTCTCCTTTTCCATGGGAGGCACCCTCACCTACCGCAACAGTAAAAAACGCGCAGCCGTCATGAAGAGGATCTACCCAGGGCATTTCCTCCTGGAGACCGACAGCCCCGATATCCCGCCGGTCCAGAAGCACGGCGAGATCAACAGGCCTCACTATATTCTTTACAGCCTTGAGGCCGCGGTGGAGATCACGGGGGATACGGTCGAACAGGTGGCGGAGCATACAACGGCAAACGCGATGAGGTTGTTTAATTTGCGGGTATAAAGAATAATTATGCTATATTAGGATCTTATTATGATAATGAAATAAGGGGCGCGAGTTGTTCACGCTCACAGGGGGCAGGATGCCCCCGCCCGACATAGTACAGGACGTACTATTTTGGCGGGTGAGCGGGAGCAACATGCGCCCCTCAATTGGATGAGTCAAGATGTCATGTATAAACTTGGGTGGTTTTAATTCCTGCCTATACTATAATACGTAAACCCCAGCTCCTTCATCTTATCCGGCTCATACTGGTTCCTTCCGTCGAAGATGACCGGCTTTTTCATCAGCGACTTAATCTTGTCGAAATCGGGCTTCCTGAAGTGATGCCATTCCGTAAGGAGCAGGAGGGCGTCGGCCCCCTTCAGCGTATCGTAGTTGTTTTTCACGTATTCGATTCTCTCATCGCCGATGACCTTCCGCGCGTTTTCCACCGCGATGGGATCATAAGCCTTGAAAGAGGCGCCGCGTTTTCTCAGCTCGGTGATGATATCAATGGCCGGGGCTTCCCGCATGTCATCGGTCTGCGGCTTAAAGGCAAGGCCCCATACCGCGAAACTTTTCCCCTCGAGGTTCTCTCCCAGGTGGCCGACAATCTTGTTCACAAAGAAAGTACGCTGGTCCTTGTTCACCGACTCCACGGCGCTCAATATCTTGGCGTCAAAACCAAAATCCTTCAGCGTATAGATAAGGGCCTTGACGTCCTTGGGGAAACAGGATCCGCCGTACCCAATGCCCGCGTACAGGAAGGCGTTGCCGATCCGGCTGTCAGAACCGATGCCTTTTCGCACGCTCTCGATGTTTGCGCCGGACGCTTCGCACAGGTGAGCGAGTTCGTTCATGAAGCTGATCCGCGTCGCCAGCATCGCGTTGGCGGCGTATTTCGACAGTTCAGCGGAAGGTATGTCCATGGTCATGACGCGGTCGCCCTTGCGGACAAAGGTCGAATAGAGGTCCCGCATCAGGTCCGCGGACCGGCTGTTGTCCGCGCCGATGATGACGCGGTCCGGCCTGATAAAGTCCTCCACTGCGTTCCCTTCCTTGAGAAACTCGGGATTGGATACAACGTCAAAGGCGATGTCACCCCTTCCCCTCTTCTCAAGCTCTTCCCTGACGGCCTGTCGCACCTTTTCCGCCGTGCCCACCGGAACCGTCGACTTGTCGACGATAACGATGTATTTCTCTATGCACCTGCCTATCTGGCGGGCCACCTCGAGGACGTGCTGAAGGTCAGCCGACCCGTCTTCATCGGAGGGCGTTCCCACGGCTATGAAGGCGTACATCGATTCTGAAATACCCTCCTTCAGGTTCGTCGTGAACCTGAGTCTTCCCTCAGTATGATTCCTCTTCACCATTTCATCGAGACCGGGCTCGTAAATCGGCAAAATGCCGTTTTTCAGGCCCTGGATTTTCTTCTCGTCTATATCGATGCACCACACGTCGTTTCCCATGTCGGCGAAGCAGGTGCCGGTAACGAGACCGACATAGCCGGTGCCGATGACAGAAAGTTTCATAACATTCTCCGGTTTATTTCAGTAGGATAATAATAGATTATTTTCAACTCGGTTTAACAACAGGATTCCCATGCCGGAATCGGATACTGCCGTATAATCAATTGTTTGGAATAACATATTTGATATCAAATAGTGTCAACAATTTTATGTATACCGGTCATATACCTTGGCAGCCGCCATCAATCAAAAGGCTTCCGAAAACAAAGAAGACTGTCGCATTGGACAGCCTTCTTCTCTTCCATGATTAAAGTATATCAATGTACTAGAATTTTTTCGCTTTCTTCAAGTACTCGGTCATGCCTTCTTCGGCGTCTTTCATCCCTTTAAAATACGCTTCTGCGATGAACAGCAGCGAATTCATGAAGTATGACATATGCGGCACAAGGAACTCCCTTTTCAGGTCGTTGCGTATCGGATAGGCGGTGGTGTTCTTTATTTCAGAAAGCTTCTTGTTTTCAAGATAGGTCCTTCCGTTCACGATATGGGTGAAGACGATATCATCGGTCCCATCCGTGGTGGGGCTGGGATCGGTGATACGAACGATATTCGAAGTACCCGCCCAGTAGAAATGGTCATATATTTCCGATTCGATCTTGGAAAGCGTATCGCCGTTCGTGTAGAGCTTGATCTTCCTCGATTGCACGCCGACGACATCCTTGTTATATATGTCGTCCTTGATGAAGCTGTATTTTTCCATCTCGATGTAATCCTGGCCCTGGGCGTAGGTGGTCTGGTAGGGAATTATCCTGATGCCCGTCGTCTTGAGAAGGTTATATTTTTTAATGATGTCGGCCATTCTGGCCGAGTAGTTCGTGACCTGCTTATCGAGCTCCGAGCCCTGCTGGTCAAGGGTCTGAGAGGTCAATTTATATTCCTGGTCGCTTCCCTTCTTCTCCTTTTCCTGCGCCCCGGCGATAGCCGCCGAAAGAATCACGCACGCCGCCATTATCATTGCTTTCTTCATCATGTCCTCCACTCTCTGTCAGTTACATTGCTGTAGAATTATCTCGTTCCTTATTCCATTAGAGGTATATTCATTCCCGCCCAATCGGCGGATGCGTAATACCATTCCTTTATATAATATCAGCTGAATCCATTATTTCAATATTATTTTCGGACAGAAGGAGTCATTTTCTGTAGTTTTTTCCATATTTTTGTTGCACAATAATCAATTGTGCGGCCAATTAATTGCAGATTCAAAAGGTGGATTGCCGGCATGTACAATGTTCTAATCGTTGATTTTTCCATAATGAAGGACTCCCTGGTGAAAATGTTCAGGGACGGAGGCTATAGCGTTGAATTATGCGAGTCCGCCTATGACGCCATGAAAAAGCTGAAGTCCATCGACTTCGATCTCGTCGTATCGGAAGTCGAGCTGCCGGGAGACAACGCCTTCGACCTGTACAATTATATCCAGAAGGCCTATCCTTATATCCCGACGATTATGACGACCGACCGTAACATTGACACCTTTTTCGACGTAATTTTCAAGGAAGGGATCGGCAACGTCCTGTGCAAGCCCTTCCGGAAAGAAGAGATCCTCAATCTCGCGGATAAGCTCATAACAAAGAAAAACATCTTCGGCCTCCACAATTACATACCCGGCATCATCGAGACGAAAAAAATACGCATTACCGCCTCGAAACAGATCAAGAAGGCCGTCGCACTGATTATCCAGGAAATAGAGCGCTGGGGATTCACGATCGAAAACAAGACAACCATGACGCTTATCCTCAACGAGATGGTCATCAACGCCGTGTATCATTCCCACGGGCTCACTGACGAGAAAAAGCTGCGCATCGCCGTACAGCTCGATGATGACGAGTTCGTGGACATCTATTTCGGCCGGTCCGAGCACACCTACGGTATAGCCATTGACGACTACAACGGGAAGCTGTCGCGGATGAAGATCCTGGACAGCATAAACAAGGTCATCGAACAGAACATTCTGCTGGACAGGGCGTGGGAAACGCAGGAGGACGTCACGGACCTGATTTCGGAAACGGGCCGGGGAATCGACCTGGTACGCAAGCTGGCGGGGGAATATTATTTCATCATCCAGAAAAACGTGCGCACCGAGATCATCATCATCATTGACACGCTTTATAAAGACGACATGACCTGCACGCATTCATCCCTCAAGATAATCGAGGACCTCACGAAGGAATAACGCGTTCAGGCGGATGAGCGGCTATTGGGGATAGATGTGATATTCCCCGGTAATGCCGGCGAAGACCTTTTCCTCTTTCTCCCACAGGGCCTCTATCCTATCAAGGGGCTTACCCTCACATATCATTTCCCGGATAACCGAGCCGCCGGCGAGGAGGTCGAAAGCCGGATGCCTGTCGTTGAATTCGTATACGCCTGATAAAAACTGGAACCCGGGCATCATATCGCGGAGGGCGCATACCAGGGCGATACCGGCAAGAAAAGGCCTGAATATCTCCCGGTCAGTGACGTGAATATACACGCCGCCGACGGTTTCGCCGCGGAATTTATTGAACGTCGGCTTAAAATATACCGGCCTGAAATAAACGCCCGGCAGATCCCATTCATTGAGGCGATCCGCGAGGTCCCGGGGGCTGACCCCCGGCGCGCCTATCATCTCGAAGGGCGTCGTGGTTCCCCTCCCCTCCGACGCGCTGGTGCCCTCGAACAGGCACATGCCGGGATACACAAAGGCGGTTTTAAGGGTCGGCATATTCGGCGAAGGCGGGACCCAGGGCAGACCCGTGTCATCGTAGAACATGTCGCGGCTCCACCCGGTCATCTCGATCACCCTGAGATTGACGTCAAGCTTGAAATAGTCAACGGCGAGGCGGGCAAGCTCCCCGGCAGTGAGCCCGTGCCGCACCGGCACCGGCAGCAGTCCCACGAAGGATTCGAATCCTTTTTTTAAAACAGGGCCTTCCACGGCGTTCCCGCCGAGGGGATTGGGGCGGTCAAGGACCATCAATTCGATGTCCTGCGAATGAAGCTCCTTCAGGAACAATACCATCGTGTTCACATAGGTATAATACCGCGTTCCGATATCCTGTATGTCGAACAGGACGCAATCGAGCCCGGCGAGATGGGACCGGACCGGCGCGAGCGAATCGCCGGTCTCCCCGTACAGGTTGATGATGTCGAAAGGGAAATCGATACGGCCGGAAACGGGGACCTGGTCCTGTTCGGTTCCGAAAAGGCCGTGCTCCGGCGAAAAGATCTTTCTGATTTCGACGCCTTCGCCGCTCAGGAGGTCCCAGCTGTACCTCAGGGCGTTGTTGACGGACGTATGGTTCGCGATCAACCCTACGTTTCTGTTTCTCAGCGTATCGGATCTGGCGAGGAGACGGTCAAGACCGGTATGTATCATGTCCTATGATGATCCTCCCCGCACCTGCGGATATCACGCTATTCCGATACCTTTCCGTTCGGCGTCAGCTTGTCGATGATGTCCGGCAGGATGTCCTTGAGCACCTTTGACGCCTGGTCCGCCGGGATGCCGGCCCGTGAGGCGAGCTCCTCGAGCTTCTCGGGACCGAGGGCGCTCTTCAGCTGCTCGACGCTGATCGGTTTGTTGCCTCCCGTTCCCACCCAGGATTTTACGACGTCTTCAAGGCCGCTGCCCATCAAGGTGTCAACGACGTTTCGGAGGCCGCCCCCCTTCAGCATGTCCGCGACCCCTTCCAGCAGTCCCTGGTTGGCGCCCTTCTGGCCTCCCAGGCCTTTTGCGATTTCAGTAATCTGATCGAACAACCCCATGGCGCACCTTCTCGCGCGTATTATTGCTTATCTCCTTGCTGCCCCATACCGGCAACACCGGACATACCTGCAGGGAAAACCGTGATGGCAACGATCTCTCCTCACAGGATCCCGTAAACAAGCATATACTATTAATCCACGAACTTAAATGATAATCTCAGCTTGATGCGGTAGACAAGCTTGTTGTTGTCGACGCTGATATCAAGCTCCTTCACTTCCGCGACCCGTATATCCTTTAAGGATTTAGATGCGGTTTCTATGGCGTTCTTAGCCGCGTCTTCCCAGGACGTGTCGCTGGTCCCGATGATTTCTATGACTTTATAAACGCTGTTCACTCAAAACCCCCTTCCTGTATATCTGGCGGTCGGCATCTCAAGCGCACAATGGCTCAATACAACATTGATGTAATACCATTCGCAGAAGTAAGCAAGCTTTTTTTATAATTTAAACGCTGAAAATCAGGGGTAGCAGTCGTAAATCAGGGCCGGTACTGGTTGGAAGGTTCAAGATTATAACAGGAAAGCTGCGAGGAATCGATATCTATTTGCAGGTATCCGGGGCGTTTTTCCGCATAGTTCCCCCCCGGCAGAATTCTTGGATTCTGTATAAGAGTATAAAGCCCGCCTACTTCACGATATAGACGACATCATGTTCGCGGACGCGGTCTTTGACCTTGATGCCTATCGACGCGCCCTTTTCAGCTACTGTCACTGTGGCGTGTTCGATCTGCATAGAATCGATCTGCTGCTGAAAATCGGTGCTATGGCCATGAATGCGGATGGTATCCCCGACTTTCAGCGAGCCGTCGGTCAATTCAATGGCGGCCACATTGGGCTTGGCGAAATACTTGACAATGATGCCGACTTTTTCTTCTTCCATGATGGAACTCCTTACAGATGTTGGGTTAATTTTCATCCCCTGATATCAATAATGTCAAGAAAATTTACTTAAACGGCAAATCCCGGGTAGCAGTATAATTTTAGGGGGGGGGGCATGGAGCCATCCCAGCGAGGTCGCTCACGGGCCTCCATGCCCTTCGCGACACTACTGCCATCCTGGCAGTAGCAGCGACGGATGTCGCCGATTCCGCCGAGTCAACAAGCTGCGCTGGACAGGATGTCCGAGTGCAGAGCCGCGACAGGAGGTCGCATTTGGCTCTGCTTATATGAGGCGGACGAGCGGGATGGCCCATGCACCCCTAATTTACGACTGCTACCCAAATCCCGCTGCGTAATTGCTAATAATAATACTTGACTAATACGTTTTTCACGTATCATTTAAGGAATTCAAGAACGATTAAAACGATCCGCGACATATGAAACCGCCCCTGATACCACAGAAGATTTTACTTTGCGTGACATTGCTCCTCCTGTCGGCACTGCTCGCGACAGACTGCCGCCGCTTCATAGTGAGGAGGATATTCATAAGCAAAAAACTCGAAGGGATCAACCTCTCCGGGATGGATTTCTATAACACAAACCTCGAAAACATAAACCTCGCCAGGGCCAGGCTCGTTAAGACCAATCTCAGTTTCTCCAATCTTAAAAACTCACGGCTCGTTAACGCCGACCTCAGGGAGGCCGAGCTGAGCGCAGCCGATCTCACCGGCGCGGACCTCCGCGGGGCCAATCTCAGGAACACGCATCTCAGGAACGCAGTTTTAAGGAAGGCAAACCTCGTCGGCGCCTATTTATACGACGCCGACCTGAGCGGCGCCGACGTGCGTGACGCGCTGATGACGGCCGGCGTCGCGGAAGGCTCCGATATGACCGTTATAAATCAAATCATGGACCGGAACGGCCTCGTCCAGTACGCTCATTTCCGGAACGCGGACCTCGCCGGCGCGGCCGTAAGCGGCAAATGGAAGAGCTTCATTCAGCAGCAGGGCGTGAGGAATTTTGACAAGATAATATGGGTGAAGTGATACGGTCGCCGAAGGAACAATGAAAGCGCGGTCTCGAAACCGCGCTTTCATTGCGGCAGATTAAAACGGGAAATCATATCCCTTGATGTTCAGGCTGTCCCGCAGGGCGACAATGTCCTCCTGGAGGCTCTTGTTGACCGGCACGCCCCGGTCTTTACGGTCCAGCCATGCCAGGTATTCCTTCTCTCCTGCCGTGTAGATCCGCTCCTGGCCCGGCATTTTCTTCGATGACCGGATTTCCCTGAGAATGTCGCCGGCCGTCTTTTTGAAATCAGCCGGATCGATGAAATGGGATATATCGATGGCCATGAAAAAATGGCCCAGGTGATAGGGGACTTTCCTGCCCTTGTCGAAGCCGGTGAGCATTTTCAGAAAGCTTCCGGCCTGGAGGGCGGCGCACAATATTTCAATGACGGTGGCGTATCCGTAGCCCTTGTACCCGCCGCCGTCCTCGCCGATACCGCCCAGGGGCGTCAGGGCCGCGGTGCCGTCGATGAGCTTCTTAAGGGCCTCATTCGCGTCAGTCGTCGAGTTCCCCTGGTTATCGATCACCCACCCCTCGGGCATTACCTTCCCCTGGCGGGCGTAAACTTCGATCTTCCCGCGCTGCGAAATGGACGTGGCGCAGTCGATCACGAAGGGGAACTCCTCGTCGGTGGGTATGCCGAACACAAGGGGATTGGTGCCCAGCATGTTCTCGATGCCGAAGGTCGGCGCGATGCTGGGACGGGCGTTCGTGCCGGTGATGCCGATCATGTCCGCCTCCGCCGCCTTGATGGTGAAATAGCCTGCGATGCCGTAATGGGATGAATTGCGCACGGCCACCATCCCCATGCCGAACTTCCGGGCCTTGTCTATGGCCATATCCATGGATCTCTTCGCGATCACGTGGCCCATGCCGTCATGGCCGTCAATGACCGCCGTGGTCGGCCCCTCCCTCACCACTTCCATTTTGGTAATGGGATTGAGGATCCCGTCTTTTATGCGGTCGATATATATCGGCTTGAGCCGGTTTATGCCGTGGGAATCTATGCCCCGCTTGTCCGACGTGATGAGTATGTCCGCGCAGATCCTGGCGTCCTCATCGGGCACTCCTGCCGCCTTTAGGACGTCGACCATGAACCTCTCCATGGTGTTAAAATCTATCCAGTAAATCTTTTCTTCCATTGTATTCTCCTTATGAATTCCCCCCGCATATATCGATACGGTGCAGCATTGCGGCGATTATGTAACATAAAAAACGGGCCAATACTATGCCTCCGCCCTTTCCCGCGCAAGCGGGAATCGGCTGCGCCATTAAAAAAACATATCCCCGCTTTCGCGGGGATATGTTTTGTAAATATCGATTATTATACTCTTATTTATATTCCAGGCTAGCCTGACGCTTGTAGGAATTATAACGCCACTTCGCGTTTTCCTCCGCCGATTTGAAGAGATCGTCTGCCACCGCCGGGAACTCCTTTTTTAGTGACGTATATCGCACCTCGCCCTGCAAGAAGCCCTGGAACTTGGACCAGTCAGGCTCTTTCGAATCGAGGATAAAGGGATTCTTCCCTTCTTTTTCGAGGAGCGGATTGTAGCGATACAGGTGCCAGTAGCCGCTCTCGACAGCAAGCTTCTCTTCAAGCTGGGTTTTGCCCATGCCCGCCCGGAGGCCGTGGTTGATGCAGGGCGCATAGGCGATGATCAGGGACGGACCGGGATAGGCTTCCGCCTCCTGCATGACCTTGAGGGTATGGGCCTGGTTGGCGCCCATGGCGATCTGGGCGACGTAGACATATCCGTAGGATATCGCCATCATGCCGAGGTCCTTCTTCCGCACCCGCTTGCCCGCCGCGGCGAATTTCGCAACCGCGGCAACCGGGGTCGACTTGGAGGACTGGCCGCCGGTATTGGAATACACTTCCGTATCGAGGACCAGTATGTTGACGTCTTCACCGGAGGCGAGAACGTGGTCAAGTCCGCCGTACCCTATATCATATGCCCAGCCGTCGCCGCCGAAGACCCATATGGAGCGCTTGGCCAGGTACTTCTTGAAGTCCAGGATTATCTTCGCCGGCTCGCTGCCGTCTTTCTCCAGGAGCGGTATGATCTTTTTCGCCGCCGCCTGCGAGGCCTCCGGGTTGTTCCTGCCGTCCAGCCATTCCTGGAGAGCGGCCTTAAGCTCGGGCGACGCGTCCCCGGCTATCAGCCGGCGGGAACACTCCGCGATACGGTCGCGGAGCTGTTCCACGCCGATCTGCATCCCGTATCCGTATTCGGCGTTGTCCTCAAAAAGCGAACTCGCCCAGGAGGGACCGCAGCCTTCGGCATTCACGCAGTATGGCGTACTGGGGGCCGAACCGCTGTAAATGGACGTACAGCCCGTCGCGTTGGCTACCATCATCCGTTCTCCGTAAAGCTGGGTGATGAGCTTGATATAGGGCGTTTCGCCGCAGCCGGCGCATGCTCCGGAGAACTGGAAGAGGGGCTGAGCAAACTGGCTTCCCTTCACGGTATTCTTCGCCATGAGGGCGTCTTTATACGTTACATTGTTCCTGAAATAGTTCCACCGTTCGTTTTCGGGAAGCTGGGTTCCCAGGGGCTTCATGACAAGGGACTTCGGCTTCGACGGGCAGGTCTGCTCGCAGTTGCCGCACCCGGTGCAGTCGAGAGGGCTGATCTGGATCTTGAACTTGAGCCCTTCCAGGCCCTTGCCCTTGGCATCGACGAGGGTCGTCCCCGCCGGAACGGCCGCCGCCTCTTTCTCATTGAGCAGGAAGGGACGGATCACGGCATGGGGGCAGACATAGGCGCACTGGTTGCACTGGATACAGCTGTCAGGCTGCCATTCCGGCACGTTGACCGCAATGCCGCGTTTTTCATATTCCGACGTCCCCTGGGGGAAGGTCCCATCGGGCATGTTGGAGAAGGCGCTTACCGGCAGGCTGTCCCCGTCAAGATGGTTCATCGGGTCGGCGATTTTCTTTATGAACTCCGGCACATCGCCCCGGGCCTTTTCCTTTTCAGACTTGATGTTCTTCCACTCCACGGGGACATCGACCTTCACCAACCCGTCCGCTCCCCGGTCTATGGCCGCGTAGTTCATCTTCACGACATCGTCGCCCTTCTTGCCGTAGGTCTTGTCAATGGCGCCCTTCATGTGCTTGACCGCGTCATCGTACGGGATCACGTTGGCAAGCTTGAAAAATGCCGCCTGCATGATGCTGTTGGTGCGCGTACCCAGGCCGATCTCTTCGGCGATTTTCGTGGCATTGATGATGTAGAACTTGATCTCGTTATCCGCGAGATATTTCTTGATATGGTCCGGGAGGCGCTTCTTTGTTTCCTCGGCGTCCTGGATGCTGTTAAGAAGGAAGGTCCCTCCCTTTTTGAGTCCCTTGAGTATGTCATACTGCTCGATATACGCCGGCACGTGGCAGGCGACAAAATCCGCGCTGGTGACCAGATAGGTTGATTTGATCTCTTTTTTCCCGAACCGGAGATGAGAGACGGTCACCCCGCCCGACTTTTTGGCGTCGTAGGCGAAATAGGCCTGGGCAAAAAGGTCGGTGTGGTCGCCGATGATCTTGAGGGAATTCTTGTTGGCGCCCACGGTTCCGTCCGCGCCGATGCCGTAGAATTTTGCCGCAAAGGTCCCGGCCGGCGCAGTGTCGACTATATCCTTGACGGGAAGGGACGTGAATGTGACATCATCGGTAATGCCGATGGTGAACCCGTTTTTCGGCTCCGGAAGCTTCAGGTTGTCAAAGACCGCGAGGACCTGGTTCGGGGTCGTATCCTTGGAGCTGAGGCCGTAGCGCCCGCCGACGATAAGGACCTGCTCCTTCCTGTTATACAGCATGTCCCGCACGTCGAGATACAGGGGCTCGCCGTTGGCGCCGGGCTCCTTGGTCCGATCAAGGACGGCGATGCGTTTCACCGTTTTCGGCAGGACCTTCAGGAAATACTTCTCTGAGAACGGCCGGTAGAGGTGGACCGATATGAGGCCGGCCTTTTCTCCCTTGCCGATGAGGTAATCCACGGTCTCCCTGGCCGTTTCGGTGACCGATCCCATGGCTATTAAGATGTTCTCCGCATCGGGGGATCCGTAATAGACAAAGGGATGGTATTCCCTCCCCGTCAGCCTGGTTATCTCCTTCATGTAATCTTCAACGATGTCAGGCACGGCATTATAGTAGGAATTGCTCGCTTCCCTGAGCTGGAAATAAATATCGGGATTCTGGGCCGTGCCCCGGGTCACTGGGTTTTGCGGGTTCAGGGCGCGTTTGCGGAACTGATCGAGGGAATCCATATCGAGGAGTTGTTTTAAATCCTCGAAGTCGAGCACTTCGATCTTCTGTATTTCATGAGAGGTCCGGAACCCGTCAAAGAGGTGCATGAATGGAACACGGCTTTTAATGGCGGCCAGGTGGGCTATGCCGCCCAGGTCCATGACCTCCTGGACTCCGCCGGTAGCAAGCATGGCGAACCCCGCCTGGCGGACCGAGTAAATGTCCGACTGGTCGCCGAAAATCGACAGGGCATGGGTGGACAGGGACCGGGCGCTGACATGCATGACGCCGGGAAGGAGCTCGCCCGCCATTTTATACATGTTGGGGATCATGAGAAGAAGTCCCTGAGAAGCGGTATAGGTCGTTGTCAGCGCTCCGGACTGAAGGGCGCCATGCATGGCTCCCGCGGCGCCCGCTTCAGACTGCATTTCAACTACCTTGACGACATCCCCGAAGATATTCTTCATTCCCCGCGCGGCCCATTCATCCACGTATTCAGGCATTGGTGAAGAGGGGGTAATGGGATAAATCGTCGCGACCTCGGAAAAAGCATATGACACATGGGCTGCCGCCATGTTGCCATCCATTGATTTCATCTTTTTTTTAGGGGACATCGATAATCTCCTTCTGAAAAATATTCTGCAATGTATAATGGTTACTGTTTATACTTCTTGCGAAACTGAGTCTCACACTAGTTATGCAACAAGTCTATTGATCTATAAAATCGCATATTTGCCTATTTTACTGTTACTATTCAAGTTAGTAAAACACGTATAATAAGTCAAGCTAAAGTACTGACGGCGAATACTATATTGTTATATTACAGATAACAATCCGCCAAGACTAAATAACAATGCCTATTCGCCGTAGCCCGGACCCTACTTCCTTTTATCCAGGGGGACGTAACTGTTGTTTTTTTCGCCGATGTAAACCTGGCGCGGCCTTCCGATCTTGAAGGGCCTGGTATCGTGCATCTCCTTCCATTGGGCTATCCAGCCGGGCAGGCGGCCTATGGCGAACATGACCGTGTACATATCAGTCGGTATGCCCAGTATCCGGTAAATGATGCCGCTGTAGAAATCGACATTAGGATAGAGCTTCCGCTCGATGAAATAGTCGTCCCTGAGGGCGGCATGCTCCAGCTCCATGGCTATGTCGATCAGGGGCTCGTGGATATTGTACTTCCTGATCAGCTGATCGCACTTTTCTTTCAATATCTTCGCCCGGGGATCGTAGTTCTTGTAGATGCGGTGTCCGAACCCGGACAGCTTGAAGGAGCTGTTCTTGTCCTTCGCCTGGTCGATGCACTGCCTGACGGTGAGTCCCCGCTCATTGATGCCTTCGAGCATCTCGATCACACGCTGATTGGCGCCGCCGTGGAGGGGCCCCCAGAGGGCGCAGATGCCCGCGCAGATCGAAGAGTAGAGGTTCACCATGCTGCTTCCCACCAGGCGGACCGTGGAGGTGCTGCAGTTCTGTTCGTGGTCGGCATGGATGATGAGGAGGATGTTCAGTATCTTGTCGATATCGGGGTCGACCTCGTAGGGCCTGACGGGACTGTTGAACATCATGTAGAGGAAATTCGCGCAATAACGGAGGTCATGGCGCGGATAAACGAAAGGTTCGCCTATCGAGTGTTTGTAGGAGTAGGCCGCGATGGTGCGGATCTTGGATATCAGGATGACCGCCATCAGGTCGAAGATGCCGCTCTCGAAATCGTCGGTAAAGAACTGTGGATAATATACCGAAAGGGCGTTCACCATGGTGCTCAGGATCGCCATCGGGTGCGCGCCGATGGGGAACCCTTCAAAAAAACGGAGCATCTCCTCGTGGATCATGGAATTGTCCGTGAGGCGCTGGGAAAACACCTTCCGCTCATCTTCATTGAGCAGATGACCATAGATGAGCAGGTAGGCCGTCTCGGTGAAAGCTGCCTTCTCGGCCAGCTCTTCTATGGGAATCCCTCGGTAGCGGAGCACGGCCCTGTCGCCGTCGATATAAGTGATGGAGCTCAGGCAGGAGCCGGTGTTCTGGTACCCGACGTCAAGGGTGATCAAGCCCGTACTGCTCCGCAGGGCGCTGATGTCGATGGCCCGCTCGCCCTCGGTCCCCTCTATGACCGTGAAGGTGTACTCCTTACCGCCGTATTTCAGCGTTGCATCATTCATTATTGTCGTCCATATCAAGGCCGCTTATGCCAGCTTCCGGACCGCTTCGCCTATCCTCTCGACTCCTTTCTTGATGTTTTCATCCGAGGTCGCGAAGGAAAGACGTATATAGTCATCGTTGCCGAATTCGATACCGGGCACCACGGCCACCCGCGCTTCGTCGATCAGATAGGAGCAGAGGACCGAGGAATTGCCCTTGCTGCCATACTTGGCCTTTACCTCCGGCCAGCGGGGAAGCGTGAAGATGCCGCTCACCCGCGGAAAGGCGTAGAACGCGCCGTCCGGGTGCATGCAGGAAACGCCGGTAATGGAATTCAAGCCGTCCACGATTATCTTCCTTCTTCTCCGGAAGGCGGCCAGCATCTCATCCTTCACCGACTGGTCCCCGGCCAGGGCCTCCACAGCGGCCCACTGGGCGATTGAAGTCGGGTTCGATGTCGATTGGCTCTGCAGGTTTTCCACGCCCTTGATGATGTCGGAATCGCCGGCCATGTAGCCGATCCGCCAGCCGGTCATGGAGTAGGTTTTGGAGACGCCGTTCAGGACGATGGTCTTTTTCTTCAACGCATCGGATATGTTGGCGATATTGCAGAATTTAAAATCGTCATATACTATTGATTCATAAATATCATCGGAAATGAGTATGATATCCTTGTCCTCGACGATCTTCGCGATGGCTTCGAGCTCTTTCCTGTTATAGGCTGAGCCGGTCGGATTGGACGGCGAATTGATGACAATCGCCCTGGTCTTCGCGGTAATGCCGTTTTTCAGCTGCTCCGGGGTCAGCTTGAAGCCTGTCGATTCTGGGCAGTCAAGGATGACCGCCTTCCCCTCGGCAAGCTCCACCATGGTGGGGTATGAAACCCAGTACGGCGCAGGCACGATAACCTCGTCGCCCGGATCGAGTATCACCTGCATCAGGTTGTAAAATGAATGCTTTCCGCCGCAGTTGATCGTGACCTCGGGAAGCCTGTATTCCAGGCCGTTCTCTTTCTGAAACTTGGCGATGACCGCGTTTTTCAATTCGACGATCCCCCCCGCGGGCGTGTATTTTGTCTTGCCCGTATCGATGGCCTTCTTCGCAGCGTCCTTTATCGATTGAGGCGTGTCGAAGTCCGGCTCGCCCGCTCCAAAGCCGATGATGTCGACTCCCTGGGCCTTCAGCCTGTTGGCAAGGGCGGTGAGTTCCAGAGTGGCCGACGGTTTGACATTCATGATCCTTTTCGAGAGCTTCATAGCGGTATACCTTTTTATAAATTATACGTTGCGACCATCGATGTTGCGGCGCCCCTCGCCGGCGCAGGCACCGGGGGAAAGCGCCCTATAATAAAAAAGCCAACACCTCTGTCCCTCCCTGCTGAAAGGAATTTGATGCTGGCTTACCTATCAACAACCTTATTATTTAATAATGAGGGTTTTTCTATCGGCTCCGTAAACCAGGCTCCGAAAAACTCCCCTGCAGGATGCTCATGAGCTCAATAAGGCCTTCAATGCGGTCTTCCACTTCGCTGTCATAGCCAGTAGAAATGAAGTCCCCTTTCATTCAATCTTTTTTTGTCCTGGCGGACAAAATTTTTTCTCCCAGGTCGCTGTCCAACATGAAAATGATCACCCGCTCGCCGGTCGCGGTGCTGATGTCGGTATGCATGCTTTTAACGGTGCATCCCGTGATATCGCCGATGATGGATTCCAGCAGGGACCGCGCCTTTTCCATGAGCTTAAGGCGGACCTGTTTGATCAGCACGAGCCCCTCGTCGCTCGTGGCCAGCTGCTCTTCCGCCCTGGTGAGAACGCCCTTGAGCCGCACGATGATCATGTCCTCGACGATGTAGGTCCGTGTCTCGACGGGCCCCCTGCCCATGTACTCCTTTTCGAACCTGACCAGGGCGTCGCTGATCTCGGCTTCGATCATCCCCTTGCTTTTATCGTTCTTCATCGCGGCCGCGCGTCACTGCTCCTTGATCGTTTCATCCACCGCCATCCCGAAATGGCGCCCGCCCTTTTCGAGACACCCCAGCACATGATCGCCGGGCTTCAGCTGCGCTACGCTGACGGCCTTTCCATCCGGGGCCGTTAGCCTGATCGTCTCGGCGTTCTGCAGCACCACCGAGTATTCGCCGCCCTGGCCGTCCGTGGCGTAGACGACCAGCATCGGCCGCTTCTCTATCTTGGAGCGCCCCACGTAGGAGGTATAGGTGCCGCCGCCGCTGGTAACGATCTGCACCGGGTCGCCGGTCTTCAGCTCGCCGAGGTACCTGGTTGCGCCCCCGGGTACTTTCACGTAGGAATGGACCGCTCCCGCGTTGATGCGGAAGGGACGGGGCGCGACGTAGGGGTTCTCTATGTTCTCCGCGTGAACGAGGAACATGCCCTGGCTGCCGTTGCCCACCAGAAGGCCCTCGCCCGGATTGATATTGCTGCAGGTATCGACGCAGACGCGGTCGCCGATGCCGATGTTCCTGATGCCGGTCACCTCGAGGCTTGCCATCCGGTAGGTTTCGCTGTCGAGATCCTTAATATAGCGGACGGTCTTCCCTATCTCGGAGGGATCGTCGGTCTCGAGAACCACGCCGGCCACGCCCTTTTCCATGATCCCCGCCGCGAGCTTTGCGTCCGAGGAATTCCTCACGAAGGTGTAGAGGCGCTCGCCTCCCCGAGGTATCAGGTTCTCCAGGGGGATGATGTTCCAGTCCGTGGTGCGGGCCACCACCACGCGGCTCTTCAGGGCTTCCGCGGCCCTCTTCTCGTCGTCCTTGTTTTTTATGACGATCATCTCCACGTCATCGGGTATCTTCCGGTCGCCCTGGGCCGGCGCGATGACCGCCATCCGCCCCAGCTCCTTGATCCGGGGGACGAATTCGTCCGCGGCGGTGATGATGGCGTCAACGCCCGCCTCGAGCGCCTCGGTCACGAGCTTCTTGTCCCACGATGCCAGGTGGAGCCAGATTTCCTTCATTCCTTATTTTCCGTGAACGATTTCAGAAATTTTCTTCACGATGGTCGTCGGGTCGTCGTGCTGGAACACGTTGCGGCCGATGGATACGCCGGCGCCGCCGGCCTGTACCGAGCCCCGCACCATTTCCAGTATCTCTTCGTCGGTCTCCATCTTTTCGCCGCCGGCAATGACGACCGGCACCGGGCACCCCTTCACCACGTCGGAAAACGATTCCGGGGAACCGGTGTAGTTGACCTTTACAATGTCGGCGCCGAGCTCGGCGCCGACCCGGGCCGCGTGCTTGACAACATTCACGTCGTATTCGTTCTTGATCTTGGATCCCCGCGTGTACATCATGGCCAGGAGCGGCATTCCCCAGTCCCGGCACGCCCGGGACACGTTGCCCATCTTGCTCAGCATGTCGGATTCCGTGTTGGCCCCGATGTTAACATGGATCGAAACCCCGTCCGCCCCGAGGCGCACGGCCTCCTCAACGGTGCATACCAGGGTCTTGGCGTTGGAATCGGGCGACAGCACGGTGCTGGCGGACAGGTGCACGATAAGGCCGATATCCTTGCCGGAATTCCTGTGTCCCGTCTCAACGATCCCCTTGTGCATCAGGATGGCGTTGGCGCCGCCGTCGGCGACCCGGTTGACGGTCTGGGCCATGTCGATGAGGCCCGGGATCGGTCCCACGGTGACGCCGTGGTCCATGGGAACGATGATAGTCTTCCCCGTGTTGCGGTTGATCAACCGCTGAAGGCGAATTTTTTTTCCAATCATAATGATACCTCTTTACGTGGGGCGCTGTGCCCCCCCCTATTTCCCGAACAGGCACTGCCGGTCGTTGGACAACCGCATGCGACAGGATGAACGTGAAGTAACTATTTTTGGAAAATCGGCGTCAAAGTCAAGTAATTTGGGACGATATGCAAAAATTATTGACTATTCCGGAAGGATAGTATAGAATTACGTCAATGAACTCCGAACCGGATAAACGAAGCAAGGCGACCTACCGTGATTACGGGGAACTGTGGAACTTCAATCTCCAGAAGATCGAGCATATCCACAATGAAATCGAGAAATCGATCCATGAGCTGGAGTACAAATACGTCGATTTTGAAACGGCCTACGCGGACATAACACGGCAGCTGGACATTCTTTCATCCATATATTCAGGGTACAACATCATCCACGGAACGGAAGCGGTGATGCGCCTCAAGGCGGTCCTCGAATCGTACCGGAAGCGCTATACCAGGGAAAGCCTGGACTTCAACCTGGTCTACGGCCTCCTGATGAAGATCGCGGACAACCGGAACACGAGCTTCGAGGATTTCCCGAGGCTCTCCCATGACGAGCTGCCCGCCATCGTGACGGAAGGGGAAGAGCCCGAACGGGACTATGCGGGGCGCCGTCACAAGTGGGTCACTTTTGAGAGGAACTGCTCCTGGTTCATCGCCCCCTTCTCGACCATTACCATCATGAAGAACATACGCGCCGCCGTCATATCCGCCGCGGAGCCGGACAGCCTTGCCCTCGGCATCGACGGCCGCACGGTCACGGTGAAGGACCTATTCATGAGGTCGGCGGAGCATCCCGAAAGCCCGCGCTGCGTCATACTGATTGACGGCATGCGCAGGAACTACGCCGCGGACATGATCGGCCGGAGGATCTACGCGGACCGCGACATCGTTGCGCCGATGCTGAAGCCCTTCAGGACGGTGCGGTGCCACCCCCTGTCGCCGGGACGCCTCCGGCTTTTCGGGAAAAACCATATCCTCCTCAACTGATCCCGCGGGGTATTCTATCACCGCATCTCGACGCCGATGATGGTCACGTCGTCATTGGCGTTTATCCGGTCGGAGCCGGTGAAATCGCGCACGTCCTGTATGATGCTGCGGGCTATGATCTGCACCGGCTCGCGGGAGCATTTCCGTATGACCTCCCTCAGCCTCAGCTCGCCATACTCCTTCATGTCCAGGTCGAACTCCTCGTAGATGCCGTCCGAGAAGAGGACCAGCTTGTCGTCCAGGGATATGGGTATCTCGTCGCACCCGTAGGCGAGGTCGCGGCCGAACCCGACGATCTTGCCGGTCCGCTTCAGCACCGTGACATCGCCTTTCTGTATGATGTACTGGTCGGGATGGCCGGCGGAGGCGTACCGCACTGAGCGGGTATTGATATCGATGTCGACGATGATGCACGAAAAGAGCACCGACATGTTCCCGTAGCGGATGAAAAACTCCTTGTTCAGGATCCCCATCAGCTCCGAGGGAGCGATATGCTGATACTTGAGCTTTTCATATTCGCTCTTAATGAGCATCGTAACCAGGGCCGCCTGTATCCCGTGGCCGGTGGCGTCCGCGAGGAGCACGCGCAGTATCCCCGGCTTTATCTCCACGATATCATAGATATCTCCGCCCACCTCGCTCATCGGATAAAAACGGATATCGAGGGAAAATCGCGAATCCTGGCCCAGCCGGCTCTGCAAGATATTCTCCTGGATGCGCCGAGCCAGGGAGATGTCCTCCTGGATCGTCTGATACGCGCGGTTAACCTGTTCATAGGCGTATTCCAGGGCCATGGTCCTCTCCTTCACCTTGTCCTCGAGCTTGGCGTAAAGGCTCGCGTTGTCTACCGAAATGGCCACGTACGAGGCCAGTGTCTTCAGGAGCTCGATCCGCTCTTCGGTGAAGGCCTGGGTGGTCAGGCTGTTCTCCGCGTAAAAGATCGCGGTCAGCTTTGCCTGGGACATGATGGGCAGGCAGAGGACGCTCTTGCAGCGATTCTTCCGTATGTACGGATCGTTCACGAACAGGCCCATGTTGGCGGCGTCGTTGAGAACGAGGTTTTCCATGGTGCGGGCCACGTAGTGCACGATGGCCGACGATATCTCCCCGCTGGCATAGATGGGTATGCTTTTCAGCACCTCGATGCGCCCCGTGGCGATGTCGCCGCTCGCCTCGATGACCAGGGCCCCGTCCTTTTCCATTATGAGGGCCCCCTTCGTCGCGGCCGCGCATTCGCCTATCACGATGGTAAGCTTTTTCAGGAGCTTTTCCAGCACGATCTCTCCGGAAATGATCTGGGTCGTCTTCAACAGCATGGTGAAGTCGATGCCCTGTATGCCCGATGAACTGCTCGAATGATCCTTGTGCGATTCACGGGACGCCGCCAGGTATTCACCGCTGATGAATTGGGGATATTCCCGGCCTATCCTGTGGGCAACCGCCGCGGAGCCGTATTTCGTATAGCAGTAATGGGCCTCAACCAGGTACGCCCGGGCGATGAATTCATTGCCTCGGAAAAGGTGGAACATCGCGGCGCGCTCGTTGCCGATAGACTCGCAGAGCAGGGAATTGTTGGCCCGCGCCTCCTTGATCGCCTCGCCGTACAGGTCGGCTGCGCGGGAGTACCTGCCCCGGGCCGCCGCCACTTCGGCCCTGACCAGGAGATACATGGAACGGTAGTTTTCCGGGCAGTTATGGGCCCACTTCCCGAGGCGGCGCTGGTTTTTCATAACCTGAATCAACCGGCTGCGCCTGGCGCCCTCCGGCAGGCCGGGAATGGACGCGACCAGCGAAAGGGAGTGGAAGAAATAATAAAACACGACATTGGTCTGGCCGAACAAGACGTCCCTCATGGTGTCCTTGACGATGGCGGCTATCCCGAGGGCATCATCGTACTCGCGTGCATGGTACAATGAGATCATCTTATAAATGTAATAACTGTGCAGGGTGACCCGGTATTGCCTGATCTTCTCCACGAATTCCTTCTCGTTGAATTCATCATCGCTGTAATCCGAGATCGACCGGGTCCTCGACTTCTGGCTCAGGATATAGCGCTGCGCCATGATGAACTCGAAGATGAACTCCTCGTTCTTCACCCGGTAAACGAAATCCCTGTAACCCGCCAGGTCATTGTATATCTCATCCAGGTCTCCGCCGTACCTGATCCGGTATTGGATGCTGTTTATTGCCGAGTATACCGCAAAATTGAGGTCGCCGGTCTCGACTCCCACCCGGTATGACCTGTTCAGGAGATCCAGTGTCCGGGAATAGTGCTTTCTCCAGTGGCTGACCAGAAACCCGAAAATAAAGAGGAGCCGCGGCTCCAGGTCAGCATTCTTATATTTATCGTTCAGCTCAAGGGCCAGCATGCCATACCGGTAGGCGGATCCGTACCTGCCCATGCCGGACCCCAGTATCAGGGCGTAGGACAGGTAGGCGAAGGAGGCGATCTTCGAGTTTCCGTGCTCCAGGGTCAGGTTCACAAGCTTCATGGCCAGGAAGGCAACGACGTCATTGTCGACGAAATAGGCGGCGGTCCCCGTATTCATGCAGAGGGTCTGGATCATGGTGATCTCCGGATCCACGATATCAGGGGAATTGGCCAGGTCGTCGACGCGCCTCTTCCCCAGCTTGATCCTGGCCTTTGCCATTTCCAGGATGATATGACGGCGGCCCGGCCTCGGGGGTATCCTCATGCCGAAGAGCTTCAGGGCCTCAATGCCGTATTCCATTGCCAGGCGGTGCGAGCCCAGGCTTGTATACATGATGACCTTTTTATCGTAGACCCGGGCCCTGTCGATGGAGCCGCGGGCGCGATCGAGTATGTAATCCAGGTGCCCGAAGGCGCCGTCATAGTCCCCGTCCAGGTACTCGCATTCGGCCTTTTCGATATGAAGGTCATAGGTCAGCCGGTAATCAGACTCCCACGAGTCGCTTTCCAGCAACGCAATGCCGGACCTGAAATAATTCAGGGCCTCCGCGTAGGCGGTGGCCGATTTCGCCTTGTGCCCGGCCATGAGATTGAGGCGGGCGATCTCGATGCGCTCGTCCCGGGTCGAAGCCTGCGACGAACCGGCATTCATCTGGTTCACGATGTAAAAGATCTTTTCATGGAGCTCTTCATCCCTGACCCTGCCGATGAGCAGCCGGCCGATACGGTAATGCATCATGGACTCTTCGGCCGCGGGCAGAAGGGAATAGATCACCTCCTGTATCTTATCATGGAGAAAATAATAATACTTGTTGGAAAGATAAACCAGGCCCTCGTCGATGGCCTTCTGCAGATCAGAGAGGGCGTCATCGATATTCTTTCCCAGGAGGATGGCCATATCTTCAAGATCGAAGCGGTTCCCGATGCAGGCGGCGATCTTTAAGACATTCTGCGTTTCCGCATCCATGGCGGCAAACCGCTCCGTCATGAGCTCCACCACATTCTCGGATACCTGCATACCTATGATCCTTTCAATGTCCCATTCCCATCCCTCCGATGAGACGAACCGGAGGTAACGGCTGTCGTAGATCGCCCTGAGCAGGTTGACCAGGAAGAAAGGATTGCCGTTTGTCTTATTGTACAGCACTTCCGCAAGGGGGAAGACATCGCTTTTCCTGCTGTTGATGATGTAATAAAGATATTCGCTGATGTTTCCGGCAGTGAGAGGGTCCAGGGTGATCCTGCTTATCCTGTCGCTGAAACCGGCAAGGACTCCGGTAAGGGGATGGTCCGGACCGACTTCGGAATCGCGGAATGCCGCGATGAGAAGCAGGTACCCGGTGGTGTAATCGTTCATGAGCCGGGATATCAGCTGGAGGCTTGCCGCATCGGCCCACTGCAGGTCGTCGAGGAAGATCACCAGGGGATGCTCGCGTTTTGTGAAGACCCGGATGAATTCGCCGAGGACCAGCTTGAACCGGTACTGGGATTTTTCAGGATCGATTTCCGGGAGGTCCGGCTGGCGGTCGATGATCATCTCGAGCTCCGGTATCACGTCGATCATGACCCGGCAATTGCTTCCCAGGGCCCTCATAATGCAGTTCCTCCAGCGGGACACCCGCTCCTCACCCTCCGCCAGGATGCGCAGCATCAGCTTCTGAAACGAATGGATGAGGGCGCTGTAGGGCACGCTCTGCCGCGTCATTTCGTATTTACTGGAGATGAAATAGCCGTTCTGGCCGGCTGTCATCTTTTCCAGCTCACTGACCAGCGACGATTTTCCGACACCCTGGGGCCCGGTCACGACCACCATCTCCACGGCCCCCTGGCATACGCGGTTGAAGGCGTCCATCATCAGGGATTTCTCCCGTTCCCTTCCGATGAGGGCCCGGGGCAGGATGAACCTGTTAGAATAATCATCATGTCCCAGGTCGAACCGGTTGATCTTACGGTATTTTTTCAGCTGCCGGGCGCATTCCTCAAGGTCGGATTTGAGGCCGTAACTGCTGTTGTACCGGTCTTCCCCGTTCTTTGCCAGGAGCTTCAGGATGATGTCCGAGATTATATCCGGTATATCGCCGTTGAGCCGGTCCGGCGGCACCGGCTCCCTGGCTATGTGGCAGTAGAGTATATCGAGGGGATCCTTGGATGTGAAGGGAACGGACCCGGTGAGCATCTCATAAAAGCTTACGCCGAGGGAATAGAGGTCGGTCCGGTGATCAATGGGCCGGTTGATCCTCCCGGTCTGCTCGGGCGACATGTACGGGAGTGTCCCGGAAATGATCCAGGGGTCGTATATGTTCTCATGTTCCCGCCCCAGGAGGGACGATATCCCGAAATCGGTTATCTTGACCTCGCCCGTCGACGTGTTGTACAGCAGGTTGTGGGGCTTGATGTCCCTGTGGATTATCTTGTTCTCGTGAATGTAGCCGAGAGTTTCGGCAACGAGCACCGCGACCTCCAGGAACTCCTCGATGTCGAATCTTCGCTTGTTGATGATTTCCTTGATCGAGACGCCATTGAAATCCTCCAGCACCATGGCGATGCGGTCCTTCTCTTCGATAAGGCCGTAGGTCTTGATGACGCCGTCGATCCTCACCGCCTTGATGAGCTCATATTCTTTCTTGAAGCGGGCGATATCCGAAAGGGAGGGATTGGCCTCGCGGATTATTTTCAGTATAACAGGCAGGTTGTCGCTTTCACGTATGCCCCGGTATACTACGGACTTCCCGCCCTCGGCTATTTTCTCTGTCAGTGTATATCCGCTTAATATACTCATATCAGTGCCGAACCCGAAAGCCAAACAACGCCGATTGATATTGTCAGACATTCGCCGGCGTTCTGTAATAGTTGTACAGAATATTCGGTAACGCGTCCACTAATATTTGGATTTTAAAGCGATAATATGGCTTTTTTACCACAGCCGCCCGTGGGGGCGTGGGAGATATTACTCGATTCTAGATAAAATGGCGGTAGGAGGGATGCATTATCACACGAATCAGCTGAAACAGGAAAGGGCGATCAGGAATTGTCCCGGAGCGTACACGGCCCACACGATGACCGATTCCCGCCTGTGGGGCTTAATGAAGGAAAGATAGGCAAGTAAAAAATCGGACATGACGAAGAGGAGCGCCCCAACGATGAGTAGAACCTCTTTCCGGGAGAAATCCTTGTTGAATTGAGAGAGTGCGAAGAAGAGCATGGTGCAGAGCACCACGGCGTACACCAGGATGGGGATCCGGAGCTTTCCCACGGCCCCCCTGATGCCGCGGTAAAACATTGCCAGGATGACCAGCAGCACGGAGGCGACGGCCACGTTCCACCCGCTGAAATCATAATCCAGCGAGAACGCCGCGATGTACATGACGTGGCCCATCATGAAGTAGACGATCCCCTGCTCCATCAGGCTCACCTCGACCACCATGAGCATGGTGTCCGCGACGATGGAGCATATCAGCGCCGACAGCACCAGCACGCGGTAGGTCGTAATGCCGCCGTCATGCATCGACAGGATCACCAGGCCCGCGATGATGGCGGTGACCAGGGGTGTGAAGACGTACTTGAGCTTTATTATTTCGTGATAGGTGACATACTCGCGGGCGGTAAAAACCGCCGCGAGGGCGATGATGAGGTACGGGAAATAGGGTATGGCGAACAGATCCATCGCGCCGGCTATTTTTTCTCCATCTCGTCTTTGCCCTTTTTGAAAATCTCGGAGATTTCCTTCAGCTCCTCGGCCTTGAACGTCGAATCCATGGCGGCGATGTTTTCCTTCCTGATCTCGTCATAGATCTCTTTCCGGTGAACGGTGACCCTCTTGGGAGCGCGGATGCCGAGCTTGACCTGGTCGCCTTTAATGTCGATGATGACGACCTCGATATCGTCGCCGATCATGATGCTTTCGTTCAATCTGCGTGCCAGTACCAGCATACCATTAACCCTCGGCGGCCTTTTTCATCTCATCGAGTATCCTGTGCCGCACGCTGTACCTGTCGCTCAGGGATATCGCCTGCCTGCCGAGCCTCTTCTGGGGGTTGATGATGATGGGCCCCTGGAGGTTCGCGGTCATTTCCGACGGGTTTGACGGTATGGTGACGATGGCGAAGACGATCAGGTGCTCCGCCGTGTCGGCGCCGACCGCCTCGATATCGTTCATGGACACCACCAGCTCGTATTCGCGCATGAAATCCACCGGGCGTATGATGACAAAGGCCAGCCCCGGCTCTTCATAGGCCTGCAGCCATTTCAGCGGGGAATTCTCGTCATGGGCGTCCAGGAGGACGAATTTCCTGACGTCGTCGAAACCGAGGATTCCGTCTGGGAAATCGATCACCTGCTCATCCCTTATCTCAATTTCGCCGAAAGGCCTGGTTTTGATTTTAATGCTCAAAAACGATCTCCTTTTGCAAGCGAGGTCACGCGACCTCGCCTTCGTAAGACATTCTATGTCAATTCGACTCAACCATGCAACAATTTTTTTCCTACCGGAGGAAATCCATCAGGGTCGGCATGATCGATTTCGCCCCGATCGCCAGGGCGTACCGGTGGACGCTCTCCAGCCACTTGAAGTTCATGATGGTTTCCGCGTAATCGATCCCTTCCGTGTTGGCGAGCATCGTGGTGACGTTTCCCTTGTCGTACTCGGTCCGCCTGGCCAGCTCCTCCACCCTGTTCGTCTTCGCGCCCATGGCCGAGACGTGCTTCAGGATGTTCTCCAGGCCGAGGTCGATGAGGCCCAGGTCCCGGCCGCCGATCAGCTCCTGGTCGCCCCTGACCAGGTCGTCCCTGAGCTGGATGACCATCTCGAATACGGACATGCCGCCGATGGTGACCGTGGGGTCGATGTTGTTGGGAGGCTCCGGGAAGTTGGGATTGAGCATACCCAGATCTTTTAAAACCGTGCCGCTCCCCACGTCCTCCAGCCATATCTGGTGAGGCGTGGTCGACTCCATGATCAGGTTGTTGCGCCCGCCCTTGGAGGCGCGGATGCTCAGCCCCGCGTTATTCAGCTTGTCTATGATGATATCGATGTTGTCGCCGGCCGATATGTTGATCTCGCGGCCGTCGATCTTGACGGACTGGTTGGTGGGGGCCGTGTAGGCCGCGACGTCCTTGTTGGACGTGAGGATCTGGTTCGTCGCCCAGAAGACCTCGTTCCCCGGCACGCTCACGTCCATGTACTCGCCCTTGGACACCTCTCGCTTCATCTTCCCGATGTTGCCGCGATACTCGACGCCGATCATGGCGTCGCCCTGGTTCCCGGCGGTCAGGGTCTGGTAGATGGGGACCCAGGGATTCGGCTGGTCCTCGGTGCCGGTCTGGTGACCGCCGAAGACGGACCTGCCGGTGGCGCCCTTGGTGTTGGCGATCGCCACGAGCTCGTCCAGGAGCTGGTTCACCTCCGTGGCCGCCGCCTCCTTCAATTCAAAGGAAGTGTAGATGCCGTTGGCCCCCTGCACGGTGAGCACCCTGATCCGCTGGAAGATGCGCAGCGTCGACTGGAGCGCGGTGTCCACCTCGTCGAGCCTGGACTTGCTCTCGTTCAGGTTGCTGGTGAACTGGTCGAGCTCGGTAAGGCGGGTGCGGTAGAGCATCTGGTTCGTGCTGGCGATGGGGTTGTCCCGCGGCATATTGACGCTTTTCCCCGTGGCCAGGGTGTTCTGTATGCGGTCCATCTCCGACTGGTGCCGCTGCAGGTTATAGTTCATGGTGTTGTTGATCATCTGGTTGGTTATGCGGTTCATGCGTTATACCCCCATCCTGTTAATTATGGTATCCAGCATATGGTCCATCGTGGTGATAACGCGCGCCGCGGCATTGTATCCGTGCTGGAACGCCACCATGTTCGACATCTCCTCGTCAAGGTTCACTCCCGATATCGATTCGCGGAGATTGACCAGGTTCTTGAGAAGGGTCTCCTGGTTCTTGACCCGGTCCTTCGCCTCCTCCCCCTGGGTCCCCGTCCGGGAAATGACCGCGGTGTAGAAGTCGTTGAACGTGGTATTGGTGTCCACCATGGCGTTCTTGTGCCGTATATGTGCTATCCGGAGCGCGTTGCTGCCATCGCCGATTCCGTTCGACGTGTTCACATCGCCCGTCCCGCCGACATCCTTGCCGCGGGCCGCGCTGATCCGGTCTACGTCTGCTATGATCGTGTCCGAAACGGCCATGTGGGCCGCCGGGTTGAATTTGGGCGTGATCGTGACATGCTCCCTGCTCGGGAGGAACTTTATGATATCGTTGACCCGCCGGTAATCGAAAGATCCCTGGGGCCCGGACTGCTTCAGTATCCCGGTGAGCCCCACCAGGAACTGGCCGGAATCCTCCAGGTGCCTGATCATGAAATTCTTCCTGTCCATGTCCTGGGCCGTGGTGGCCTTGAGGGCCAGCTGGCCGTTGTGGTTCATGTATGCCACGACGCCCATGTGCGCGTCGTTTATCTTTTTTATGATCGTGAGGGCCGTGTCAGAGGCGCTGTAGTCGATCTGAACGTTCGATTCGAGCTCCGTGTTGTTCACGAAGGTGAGGGTGCCGTTGATGCCGATGGCGGCCGACGCGTCTATCCTGTTGTTCCCGGAGACCTTGAAGATGGCGGTCACGTCGTTCACCCCGTCGTTGGTCAGGTCGAAATTGCCGTCAACGTTGTCGCTGATGACCAGGTGCCTGAAAAAATCGACATTGGTCTCGTTGCGCCTGCTGAAGCCGTCGCGGTGCACCTCGTTGGTCAGGTCCACGAGATTGATCGCGAAGGAGTTGATATCGTTGATGTTCTGGCGGATGACCTTGTCCCTGATATCGATGAGGCTCGCGATCTCGCCGTGGCGGATATCGACGTCCCGGCCGGAATCTTTCCACACGACCTTGAAGAGTCCGTCGTTCGTCTGGTCCATCTCGAGAGCCAGGGGATGGAACACCTCGCCCTGGACAAAGTTCTCGCCGCTGATGTAGACGATGGTCTCGTCCTTGTCGCTCCTGCCCACGCTGATATTCACCAGCTGCGACATCTTCTCGATGAGCGCGTCGCGGCGGTCCCTCAGGTCGTTGGGATTGTCGCCCAGGGCCTCGGCCTTGAGTATCCGCTCGTTCAGGTCGCGGATGTCCTTCCCGTACATGTTCAGCTGGTTGACCCTGCCCTCGATCTGCCGGTTCGCGTTCATCCGCAGATCGTAGAGCTGGTTGTAGGCGTAGTTCACCTCGTGTGACAGGTTGACGGCCTTCTCCTTCACGACCTCCCGCGTGGAGCGCTCCTCGGGGTACTTGGAAAGCTCCTCCCACGACTTCCAGAGCTCGTCGAGGCGGTTACGGACCGACTCCTCGGAAGGCTCGTTGTATATGGCCTCGATCTGGTACACGAACTCGTTGCGCACCTTCCAGTATCCGGCGTTGTTCTTCTCGACCATGATCCGGTCGTCGATGAAGCTGTCGCGGATGCGCTCGACGGAGGAGACGACGGAGCCCTGGCCGATGTTGCCCGGCGTGTTGGAGCGGTTCAGGGCCGGCACGTAAAGCGGGTCCGCCGCGGTTATCACAACGCGCTGGCGCGAATATTCCTTGTTCTCCGCGTTGGAGATGTTGTGACCGGTGGTGTGAAGGGCTTGCTGGTGGGTCATCAGCCCCTTCTTCCCTATTTCAAGACCCATGAATGTTGAATTCATCGCCGTGCTCCTTACGCTGTCTGGTTGAACAGGATGGAATTTTTCAGCTTTTCCTCTTCCCTGCCGTCGCTGCCGTACCCGGCATCCAGGGCGCCGTTCCTGCGCAGCCCCGTCAGCAGTATATTGTAATACTCCATGTTGTCGTTGATGAGGGCCCTGTTGGTTTCCTGCAGGCGCCCCAGCTTCATCATGACCTCTTTCAGGCCGCGGCCCAGGAGCCGCATGTTCTCGGAAACGGGTTGTTCAGCCGTGGCGGCCACGTCCGACAGGGTCACATTGTCCGTCCGGATACGCCGCTTTCTCATGTAGTCGCCGACCTGCCTGAGGCGCGCCGATTCCAGGTTTTCGATCATGGACAGGAGCCCCTCCTCCTCGATAGAAATTTTCTCCATGAGCTTGCCGTTATGTTCAACGATGGCCCCGGTCTTCTCTTTTTCAAGGGAGCAGAGCTTCTCGAAAAGGCCGGTTTCCTCCTTAAGTATTCTCAGCATTTCAGATATATGATGTTCCATGGCACATCTCCGAACAGGACATAATTGGATATACGTAATCATTTTTATAATCGGTAATAATGGGGCTTAAGATGAGAATAAATTAATGTCGCCGGTCGGATTTGTTATTCGGTTTGATTTTTGCATACATTGGGTGGTTTTGTGCAGCTTTATAATTAATTTATATTATTTAAACAGGAGGCATGGGTTGCTCCCGATCACAGGGGGCTGGAGGCTCCCGCCCGCCATGACTCGGCTTCGCTCGGCAACCGAGGATTCATAAAACATTTTTATTAGAGTTGATGCAAAACTAGGTATTTTAAAGGGGTCTAAGGGGCGTAGCCCCTTATAAGCCCCCCGCAGGGGGGGCCCTGCGAGCGCGAGACGCAGTTTTGCAACAAGTCTATTATATTAATAGACACAAAATATAGAATTAATTACTATTGATGAAAGGTAATACGCCAATGACAGACACCACCAACATCATAGATTCCGCCACGGCCGAAACTATACTGAAATGGGCCGTCACCATCCTGGTGGCCGGATTCATCGCCCAGTTCGGCAAGAAATTCGCCACATACCTGATTGAAAAGGTGAAAGCCGCCCGCAGCAGGAAAAAGGGAGAGGCCGGCGCCGTTTCCGGGGAAACCGGCGGCATTGCCGCGGAAACCGCCGGCGCCGACAGGGACCGTTCCCCCGCCGCGTCCCGGGCCGCGGCTGAAAAGGCCAGGTTGAAGATGGAAAAGAAGAAGCTGAAAAACGAGGCGAAGGCGCGGAAGAAAGAATAGGCTGCCTCTTGGCGGTCTAATCTTTTTTCAGCAATTCCAGGTACTCGTCGTAATTGACCTCGCTGATGGCGTCTATGTGCATGATCTCGAAACCCACCCTGATGGTGCCGCCTTCGTTGAAGATCGTGTTGCGCACGATGACCCCCATGGTGGCCTTGTTCGAATCCGGCAGGTGAAGCTCGATGACCGCCTGGGAATCCTTCACGAAATAGCGCAACTGCCGCCGGTCCCTGAAAACGATGCCAAGCCCTTTCTTGGAGACATCGGTCACGATGAACCTGTCCTGGGCGGGAACGAAGAGGTTGTCTTTCGTCATGTGCTCGTTGATCATGGCGGCAAGTCGTTTGACGACCGTGAGGTGGTTGTCGTCCATCGGCTTCTTGTTGTTGACCTGGATATAGCCGTAGGGTATGATATTCTTATAAATGAAAGGAACCGACGCCTCTGAAACGAGCTCCTTCTGGCTTGACAGCTTGTAGTCCTTCGAGTAAATCTCGCCCAGGTAGAACTGAAAATCCTTCTTGTCGGCTTCCGTCGGCTCCTTTTCCCGGTCCTTCATGAAGATGGGATTCCACGAGCCCATGAAGTACTTCATCCTGGCGTCGATCCTCGATTCATTCATGAAAAAAACGCGCGCCCTGTTGAACTTTCCCTTGAGATCATCGGCAATCTTTTCCTTTATGAGGGTGATCCTTTTTTCATTTGATTCAAGGGCCCCCTGTATCATCGATTCGGATATGAGGTTGGTCGCGTACAGTATGTTCTTGCCGTCGGCCGCGCTGACGCTGGTCCGCTCTTCCCTGCGCGCCTCGGATATGACCTGGAACTTCATGGGAAGGAAGATAAAGGTATCCTCGTTTCGCTCGATGGACTTCAGGCTGGCATAGATGGTGTTTTCTCCCATGCGGGTGAGAACGACAATGGTTTCGGGTACGTTCTTGACCCTGGGTATCCGAAAGGCCACATTGCCGCTGCTGTAGCCGAGGAACTGGATCGCCAGGTCGCCGCTCTTGGTCTTGATGAAGACATCCCTGCCGGAGTAAAACTTCTTGAATATCTCCTCGAACTGGCCGCTGTCGGATATTGTCTTGATTGTTTCAGCCATTAATGACCCGCCGCCGGCGCGGCCGTATCACCGCGCCCTGTTATAACCATATTATATGGAATATCCACAAAAAAAGCCACCGAAAAACATCATTCTATCTTGCCGTCTATCAGGGTTATGGTTTTCCCGGTCCGGGCGGCAATGTCACGGTCATGGGTCACGATCACGATGGTGGTGCCCTCCTCCCTCCCCAGGTCAAGGAGCATGTCGGTGAGCATCCGGGAATTGGCCTGGTCGAGGTTGCCCGTCGGCTCGTCGGCCAGGAGGATGTCCGGTTTGCCCACGATAGCGCGGGCGATGGCGACCCGCTGGCACTCGCCGCCGGAGAGCTCCGACGGCTTGTGATGGGCGCGGTCCGCCAGGTTGAACCGGTCGAGGAGGGACAGGGCCCTCGACCTGGCCTCGCCCTTCTTGGCCCTCCTGATCATGAGGGGGATCATTATATTCTCCAGGGCGGTGAACTCCGGAAGAAGGTTGTGGGACTGGAAGATGAAGCCGATGTGCCTGTTCCTGAACCCGGAGAGGTCTTCCACGGAGAGATTGGTGATGTCCCTGCCCATCACGGTCATGGCGCCGTTCTGAAAGTAATCCAGGCACCCGATGATGTTCAGCAGGGTCGATTTTCCGGCCCCCGAGGGGCCAACGATCGAAATGATCTCCCCTTTGCCGATCTCCAGGGAAACCCCCTTGAGGACCCTGAGGGCGCTCCTGCCGAAGCCGTATATCTTCTCGATGTTCTCCGCTTTTACTATGACGTTGTTCTCCATCGTCCGATCCTATGATCCGCCTGAAATTAGCGCTGCGCCGCCCCTATTCATACCTGATGGTCTCCACCGGCTGGAGCCGCGATGCGCTCCAGGCGGGAAAAATCGCCGCGACGGTGCAGAGGAACACGGCGACGATGGCGATGAACACCACCAGCTCCGGGTTGACCTCCGTGGGGATCCCCTCGATATAGTAGACATGGCTCGGCACCAGGTTTATCCTGGTGTAGATTCCCATGTTGAAAATGCCGTAGATCCAGCCCATGATCCCGTTGATGGCGCCCTCGACCCACCGGATGATCGCGTCGAGGTTGAGGGCCGCGGCTATGCCACAAATGACCCCGAGGAGGGACCCTATGATGCCTATAAAAAAGCCTTCCAGGATGAAGATAACCATGATGGAGTTCGGCTTGGCCCCCATCGATTTCAATATGCCCACGGCCTTGCGCTTTTCCATCACCACCATGACCAGGGTTCCCATGATGGTGAACCCCGCCGAGATGATGACCAGGAAGAGTATTATCATCATGATGAGCTTTTCCAGCTGGAGCGCGTAAAAGAGGTTGCGGTTCTTTTCCTCGGCGGTCATGGTGAGGTACTCGTACCCGAGGAGGGCGTTGATCCGCTCGGACACCCGCGCCGCCCGGTACACGTCCCGGATCTTGATGCCGATCCCGGTCACCGCGTCGCCGATCTCAAAAAGGCGCTGGGCCTGCGGGAGCGAAAGGATGACCAGCTTGGTGTCATAATCGTAATACTCGGTCTTGAAAAAGCCGATCACCCTGAACTGCTCCATGCCGGGGGTAAGGCCGGTCCGCAGGGCCAGGGCGCCCTTGGCCACGATCAGCTCGATTGAGTCGCCGATGAGGATGTTATTGTTCGTCGCCATTTCCTGGCCGATGAAGACGGACCGCGTGTTGAAGAACTCGGCCACGGTTTTTCCCGAAAGGCGGCGCTTCCCTTTCTTGGAAAAATCGCCCGCGTCTTTTATGATGAACTTGGCCACATCCGGAGGGATGACGCCGTTCCGGCCGATGCCGCGGACCATCACCGGCGAGATGGTGGAGCCGAGGCGGATCATTCCCTGGGACATGATGTAAGGATCGGCGGAGCGGACATCCTCGATGCTTCTGATCTTCCCGACCAGGGACTCGTAATTGCGGATACCGCTCCCCTCGGACGGCCCGTACATGTTCTGCACGGTGACATGGGAATCGACATCGAGGATCTTGTCCTTGATGGCGGCCTGGAAGCCGTTCATGACGGAGAGCACCACGATAAGGATGAAGACGCCCAGGAACACGATCAGTATCGAGAGGAGCGTGTTGGTGGACACGATGCCCTGGCTCTTCTTGGATTTCAGATACCGGAATCCGATGAATAATTCGTACAGGCTCATTGGTCGGCGCCGCCCCTTACCGCTCGATCCTGATGATCTTGCGGTTCCACATGAGCCAGCCCTTCTTCGGCCGGTCTTCTCCAACGTAGAAGATGAAATCGACGTCGCCCCGCAGGAGCCGCAGCGGCTTCCGGTCTCGCCGGCGCATCTCGGAGCATTCGAACTGCACGTTCCGTTTTATGTATGATTTCCCGCGGTGGTCCTTGAGGACATTGTCCTCGTGAAGCTTTTCCACGTCGGTCACCATCAGGTCGGCGTAATAGGTGTCACGGAACATTTCCCGGAACACGCCCTCGCTTTTCGGATAGGCCTCGCAGGAGGCGTAATCGTTGTAATTCAGCGACTCTATGGCCCGGGCCCACTTGGCGAAAATGTATTCAGGCTCCGCGAACTTCTTTTCTTTTTTGCAGGAGAAAACCGCAAGGGTTAGAAGCGGAATCAAAAACAGGATGATAGATTTTTTCATCAAACGCTCCGATAACAATCAAATGCATGTAAGCGCGGCTTCGAAACCGCGCTTGCTGATGCCCATCATGGGTCATCGGCCGGTTCCGTCAAGAGGGTTTTGCCCGTTCCATTCCGAATAATTCCTGTCCGCCTCGAAGCGGCACGGCGGTACCAGGACCGGGAGACCCTGGACGCCGATACAGGAGCCGGCGTCCCAGTCGTCGGGAGGCGGGTCCGGAATGAGCACCAGGTAGAGAACCGTATCCCTGTAGTCCACGGTCCCCGCCATGTCCTCGATGCCGATCTTCGCGAAGAATGCGTCGCCGCCCCGGAGCACCCCGCTTCCCAGCACCTCCACGCCGCTTGCCCTGTTCTTGATCACCTTGTAATTGATGTAGGCGAACTCCTTCCTGAAGGGCGACAGCTGCATCTTGCAGTATGCATCGTCGGAAACCCGCGCCGCTATCCATACACTGTCGTGACCGGAAGGAATCCTGAACCGGCCTGCCTGCTGGAAGCTGTTTTCCTTGATCTCTTCGCCTGCGTCAGGGGGCCGCTTGCCGCCGGCGGAATAATACAGGGACGTTGTAACCGCGCTCTCCGCGCTCCCGTCCCTGCCGTACCAGAGGCCGCAGTAGGCGTATTCGGCGCGAAGCTTCTTCATGTCGATCCGGATCACGTCGCCTTCGACACCCTTGAAATCATCCGGTATGACTGATATGATATCTTCAAGCATGGTGGATGTTACTCGCTTTTTTCTTTGATTAATCCCAATTCCTTCTCGCCGAAGACCTGGGCTGAAAATTTCTCGATCTTGGTTCCCTTCTGCTGCCACGCACTGCCGGGAAGGCCCGCCTTGTAGCAGGTATTGACGAGGAACATCTCCAGGTCCCATCCCTGCTCGGTCGGGACCTGGGGAAGCAGGAGCCCCGAATTGTAGCCGCGCGATATGATCAGGCCGTCCCTCCCAACCTTGATCTCCGAAACGCTTTCCACCGGCTCAATGGGAGACAGCACCGATATTTCGATATCAATGCCGCCGTACTCCTCTTTCCTGAGCGGCGGGAAGCGCGGATCATTGAAGGCGGACGCCTTCGCCATGTCCGTGATTGTCTCCGGAATATTTTTCACTCCCTTGATATATCCGATGCAGCCCCTGAGGCGGCCTCTTACATGGAGGGTCACAAAGGCCCCGCACTTTTCCGCGTAGATGGCGTCGTTGAATTCGAGTCGTTCACCTGCATCCAGCCCAAGCTCCTCGGCTATGGTATTTCTCGCCAGTTTCAGCAGCTTGACCTGTTGATCCTTATCAAGTTCTATCATGGCATTGCCTCCGGCAGGGGTCCATGCCCCTTTTATTCAAAGGCTGGCACGCTTTACAGCAATTATCAGCATTATTGATATCCTTGCGGGAATGTCAATTATTATTGCTGTAATGCCCCGGACCGGGGCGAGGTTTGACCGAGAGTCGGTCGGCATTATTGCGAGGGGACCATAGCCCCGGGTTTAAACCCGGGGCTATGGTCCCCTCGCATTACAATGTATCCATACTCACATCTAAATAAAAATATTGATTTTATTAAACATCTTTATTAATAGTGAATCATCATATATCAGGTGATAATACAATGAAAAATGAAAACTACCACAGTCTAGTTCAAAAGTCTTTAATCATCGCCATGACTCTCACGACCATAATCGCGTCACAATTGTCACACCATGGCATGGCTAAAGAAGCATCATCCCCTGTCACCTACTACATCGACGCCAGGGGAGTCTTCACACTGACCCCTCCGCCGGCTTCGACAGGGTATCTCCTCCCGCTGGAGGGTGACTGTTCCCTTCCGGCCCTTATGGTCAGGATCGCAAAGAAAAACGCCGGGTTAAATCCCAGGCAGATTACTTATATCATGAAGGGAAAGAAATTCAATTTCAAGTACATCCTTAAGGACGGTCCGGGGGAATATTCCGTGACGATCTTTGGGAAAAAATCGGTTTCCGCGCTGAACCTTAACGGCCTCTGCGCCTTTAATGTACGCTCCGACAGGGCGTTGCCGAACGACTTCAGCAGCCTCGACATCGGCGAGAGCATCCTGTCCTATGCGAAGAGCTCCATGGGAAAGACCGTGGGGTCCGGCGAATGCTGGGACCTGGCGCAGGAGGCCCTGGACGCAGCCGGGGCCGACTGGAACCGGCCCTTCCAGTTCGGCCGACTCCTCGACCCGGACAGGGATGAGATAAGGGCCGGAGACATCATCCAGTTCAAATCGGTGAGGATCGAGAAGCGGCTCGAAAACGGCGGTAAAATGTTTCGCACCCTGGGCGCCCCGGATCACACGGCGATCATCCTCGCCGTTATAGAGAAGAAAAAATTCAAGCTCGCCCACCAGAACACTGACGGCAAAAGGTTTGTCATAACCTCAGAGGTCGACCTAAACGGCATGATATCGGGAAAATTCTGGATATACCGGCCCGTTGCGGGGATCGTTCGGTAAACTGCGGGTTTAAACCCGCAGCTATTTGTACTTCTCCAGCACCGCCCTTCTCTCATCCTCCGGCAGCGAGGAGATATAGCCCTTCCACCCCGGGCAGAACCGGATGTGCCATTTCCACAGTCGCCCCGTCAGTGATGCCGGATCTTTGTCATAATTTTTCCGGGCCGGGCAATCGGCGCATCCCTTCTTTCCCGTATCGCCCCCTGAGTCTCCCGAAGTGCCCCCCGAGCAGCCCATGCCCAGCGAAAGGACAGCCATGGCGGCGATGATGCCGGCGCCGGAGAGGCGCAGGTATTCCGCCCGTGTCAATTTTTTACCTTTTTCTTTCATATCCCCTCAACCTCTATTTATTTTACGAAGGCCGCCGCCAGGTACCCCACCACCTGGTCCTTTGATCCGGCCGTGTCGCCGGAATTGGCGTACTTCAAGATTTCAACGTTTTTTGCCCCCAGGAGCCGGCACAGCACCATTCCGGTAAGGACCGGCCCTTCCCCGCAGGCCTCGGCCTTGCCGCTCGATATGACATCCTCCACCTTCTTCTCGTCAAAGGAGCTCAGGGCGTCGCTGAAGCGCTTGTCCAGCGTCCGGGCGGCGTCGTAGGGATGATAGTGCGAAAGGTCCGTGGATATGACGACCGCGTACTTCCGCTTTTCATCCGCCAGGGCCGCGTGGATCCCTTCGGCTATGCCGCGGCAGACTGTTATGTCCACGGTGCCGATGATGATGGGAACCAGGCTAAAGCTTTTCAGCACCTTCTGCAAAAAGGGGACCTGCACTTCCAGGGAATGCTCGAGCTCATGGGCCTCCTTGATGGTCCCGAAATAATCGCGGCCCCTGAGCCTGGATCCGATCTCGGCGTCGATGGCGACGTCGCCCAGGGGAGTTTCAAAAACGCCCTCGGCAAGGATGGCCGCGCCATTGAAACGGGCCCGGTGCGAGGGCGCCAGCACGATCACCAGCTCCGTGTCGGCCGGTATCCGGTGGAAGGCATAGGCCGCCACCGGCCCTGAATACACGTACCCCGCGTGGGGCGATATGACGCCCACGACGTTTTCCCCGGAGGCAGCTCCCTGCGCTTCAGCCAGGAATGAATCGATCATCACGCCGAGGCGCTGCGGATTTGAAGGATAGAATGACCCTGCCACGGCCGGCTTTCTTCGGTACATAGCACACCTCCTGCTACTGGGATATCAGGTATCGGGGAAGGCGCGACTCGATCTCTTCGACGATCCGCGCCGCGACCTCGTGCTTCGATATGAGGGGAAGGTCCTTGCGGACGCCGTTTCGGAAGAATATGGTTATGATGTTGGTATCGGATCCGAACCCAGCATCGCTCCGCGAGACGTCATTGAGGCAGATCATGTCCAGGTTCTTTTCGGATAGCTTCTTCAGGGCGTATTCATCGAGGTTGTTCGTCTCGGCGGCGAAACCGACGGTGAAAACGTTATTGATGCGGCCGTCCCGCTTCATGGCCGCGACTTCCCTGAGGATGTCTGGAGTTTTTTTGAGCTCCAGCAGGAGGTTCTCATCCGATTTTTTTATCTTCCTGTCGGACCTGGACACCGGGGAGTAATCGGCCGGCGCCGCGGCCATGACGAGGACCGCGTTCTCGCAGAGCTCGCCGGCCACCGCCTTGAGCATGTCCACGGTGCTTTCCACCGCCACACAGCGGTATTTCTTGGCATTCACCAGGGACGAATCGATGGGACCGTGAATGAAGACGGTCTCCCGGGCCCGGCCGGAGCAGACGTCGGCAATGGCCACGCCCATCTTTCCCGTCGAGGGGTTCGATATGAACCGCACGGGGTCGATCCACTCCCTTGTGGGTCCGCCGGTGATGATGGCCTTTCTCTCACTTAATTGCATTGACCGCCGCCCCGTATATCGCTTCGATATCGGCGAGCTTGCCGATTCCATCGTCGCCGCACACCACTTCCCCGGCCGCGGGCTCGATGAAAGCGACGCCCCACTGCTTCAGGGTCTGGATGTTCCTCTGAACCGCCGGATGACGGTACATGTTCGGGTTCATTGCCGGCGCCATCATGACCGGGCATGTCACCGACAGGAAGGTGGTGGACAGCAGGTCGTCGGCTATGCCGCAGGCGAACTTGCCGATGACGTTAGCCGTGGCCGGCGCCACCAGGAAGAGGGATGCGTCGGTCTTCAGCTCGATGTGCCCCATCTCGCGGCGCTCCCGCGAATACTGCTCGCTGTAAACGGGATTGCCCGACAGGGTCTCCAGGGTGAGGGGCGACACCAGGTGGAGGGCATTCTCGGTGGCCACCACGTGGACCGAGTATCCGCCTTTAACGAAGAGCCTGATGAGGTCGCAGGCCTTGTACGCCGCAATGGACGATGATATCCCCAGTATGATCTTTTTCATTGGCGTTTAAACATCCTTTCGATATCGCCCTTTTCCATCCGGTACACGAAGGGCCTGCCGTGGGGGCATACCAGCCGGCGTCCCGCGCCGAAGATGCCCTTCACGAGGGCCTCCATGTCGCTTACGCTCAGGCGGTCCCCCGCCCTCTTCGCCGCGTGGCACGCCACGGTGGCCGCCATCTTCTCCCGGATGTCTGACGCGCGGTATTCCCCGCGCACCGACTCGAGAAAATCCGTCATGAGTTCGGCCGCGTCAGAGTCCCGGGCCGCGGCAGGCACCGACGATATCTTTATCGAATTATCAGAAAAATCCTCAATGTCAAACCCATTTTCTGAAAATATGTCAATATTTTCAAGGACCAGGGCGTGGTCGTCAAGGGATAGCTCCATGATCTGAGGAAAGGCGAGGCGCTGGATTTCGGGCGCCTCTTTTTTTTCCATCATGGCGTCGTATATGATGCGCTCATGGGCCGCGTGAAAATCGATGAAATAAAGAAGGCCGTCCTTTTCCAGTATGATATAGGTGCCGAAGGCGACACCGACGATCCGCGGCGCCTTGCTCTCTTCGATATCGTGATACAGGTCCGCTGCGTCTTTTATGTAAGATGACGGGGTTGGGGTGAACAATCTGTCCTTCCCTGTAGGGGACGGCCCTCCGCCGAACATCGAGGCTCCCCCTAAATCTTCCACAGGGCGGTTTCCCTGATCATCGTTGCCTGAAGAAGCCCTTCCCTGGATGGCAGGGGGGAGTTGTTGCGCCGCTGTCCCCGCCGCAAAGAGCCTCTCCCCCACTGAATGCTCCCGGCTTACGGCCTTCTCCCCCAGGGCGAGGATAAGGCGGTCGATGTAATGGCTGTCGAAGAGCTTCACTTCCTTCTTGGCCGGATGGATATTGACGTCCACCAGGCGCGGATCGATATCGATCAGGATGATGCCGGCGGGGTGCTTTCCCCGGGGAGCCACGGCCTCGTAGGCTTTCGAGAGGAGAAATCCCAGGTACCGGTGCTCCACGGGCCTCCGGTTAACGTAGAGGATCTGCATGGCGCGGTTCGGCCTGAGGTAGTGCGGCCTCGACAGGAAACCGCTCATGGTCACTTTCAGGTCCTGGAGGGTGACAGGGTACAGGTCATCCATGATGCCTCTGCCGTATATCTGCCCCAGTCGTTCCTCTATGCCGCCGGCGCTGTTCAGGGTGAGCTGGCGGCCTTCGTCAACGTCAAGTGTGAAGGCGATCTCGGGATGAGGAAGGGCTATCTTCAAAAAGATATCCCTGATTAGGCGCTGTTCCGTGCGGACGGATTTGAGGAATTTTTTCCGGGCCGGGACATTGTAAAAGAGGTTTTCCACTATGATAGCGGTGCCCGGCGGGCCGGCGTAATCGGCCGTCTCGAAGCCGTCCTCGGTCCCGGTAAGGCGGGCCCCGCTCTCCTCGTCGGCGCGGCGGGAGAGGATGGTCAGCCTGGAAACCGAGGATATGCTCGACAGCGCCTCGCCCCTGAACCCGTAGGAGCCGATAGACTCTATGTCATGGATGTCGCCTATCTTGCTGGTGGCGTGCTCCATCACCGCCAGGGGCACGTCGTCGCGGTACATGCCGCGGCCGTCGTCCCGCACCGCGATCTTCCGCAGGCCGCCCTCGAGGACCTGCACGTCGACGCGGGAGGCCCCGGCGTCGATAGAATTCTCCATCAGCTCCTTGATGACGGAAAAGGGCCCCTCCACGACCTCGCCGGCCGCGATCTTCTTCTTGACGCTGTCTGGCAGCAGCTTGATCCGGTCCACGGCGTCATCCGTCAGCGGGATTTTAACCGCCGCAGCAGCTCCGGGAGGGTATCCCCGGTCTTGCCCTTGACGAAAACGTCCGTGGCGTAGGAGGTGAGCCCGGTCTCTTCGGTGTTGAATTCTATGATGGCGCCGTTGTTCTGCTTGACGATGAGGGGTATGCCGGCGGCCGGGTAAACCACGGCCGAGGTGCCGATCACCAGGACGACGTCGGCCTTCCGGGCCGCCTTCTCGGAGCGAACCGTGGCGTCGTGGGGTATCGATTCGCCGAAGAGAACCACCGTTGGCTTAAGCACTGTCCCGCACTTTTTGCAGAGTGGGGATATCCTCGAGGAAACAACGGACCCGACGTCGATATCCTTCTTCCCGTAGGTCCGGCCGCACTGGAGGCACTCGAGACGGCTCACGTTGCCGTGGTACTCGACCACGTTGACGCTCCCCGCGTCCTGGTGGAGGTTGTCGATGTTCTGCGTTATCAGGCACTGGAGCTTCTTCATTTTTTCAAGCTCAGCCAGGGCCGCATGGCCCGGGTTCGGCTTCGCGGTCCGCACCAGGTCTATCATCTCGAAGAGCATCCGCCACACCTTTTCCGGGTTCTCGTAGAAGACGTCGATGGTCGCGTATTCGCCCGGATCGAACTTCTCCCAGAGGCCTCCCCTGCTCCTGAAATCGGGAATGCCGCTCTCGGTGGAAATGCCGGCCCCGGTCAGGGCTATGACGCTGCCCGCGCTCTCGATGATCTCGGCGGCCCTGTCTATATTGATGTTCATGTCGACGTTCCTATGATTGAATTCCCCCGCGCAATCCGGCAGGACGGACTATGCTATTCACCGCGGAACAAAAACATTTTGTCAAGAAATTATATCTTGACATCGGAATTCCATACCGGCCATATTATGGCCGACTTGATGCAGAAAATCGCGGCCGGGCGGTCGCCATCCGCCCGTACCGGGACGACACTACCAGGCTGTAAGGGGAACATTCCATGAACTGCGATTGCGGCGGCGCGCTCATAGACGGCAAGAGCTCGTATCGGGTGAGCAAAAAGAATTTCTCGCTCATCATCGACAACATCCCGGCCTTCAAGTGTACGCGCTGCGACAAGGTCCTCTTTTCAGAGGAAACCGTTGACAGTATCCAGCAGCTGGTAAACCGCATCGAGCGCGACACCAAGGAGATCGTGACCGGCAAGCCGTCGACCAACCTGTACGACTATTAAAAAGCGTACCCGCGGCCGGCCCCGCCGGCGTCGAACCCGGAAATACCAAGGAGAACCCCATGAGAGTCAGATTCGCCCCGAGCCCCACCGGCTTCCTTCACGTGGGAAACGCCCGGACGGCCATAATGAATTTTCTTATCGCGAAAAAAAATAACGCCTCCTTTGTCCTCCGCATCGAGGACACCGACATGGAGCGGAGCACGAAGGAGTCGGAGCTGTCGATCTACCAGGATCTTGCGTGGCTCGGCATCTCCTGGAACGAAGGACCGGATAAGGGCGGCGATTTCGGCCCCTACCGCCAGTCGGAGCGCTTCGACATCTACCGGAAGTACACCGAGAAGCTCATAGCCGACGGCAGCGCCTACTACTGCTACTGCACCAAGGAGGAGCTGGACGCCATGAAGAAAGGCGCCGACGGCGAGGCCGAATCCTACGCCTACAGCGGCCGGTGCCGAAACCTGAGCGCCGAGGAGCGGAAAAAGCTCGAGGCCGAGGGGCGCAGGCCCACGGTGCGGTTCAGGGTGCCGGACAACACCTCCATCGTGGTCAACGACCGCATCAAGGGCCCGGTCGAGTTCAACAGCAGCAACATCGGCGGCGACTTCATCATCATCAGGTCCGACGGCGTGCCGGTCTTCAACTACATCGTCATCATAGACGACGCGTTGATGAAGGTCAGCCTGGTCATCCGCGGCGACGACCACCTCTCCAACACGCCGAAGCAGCTCCTGGTGGCCCGCGCCCTGGGCCTGCCCGAGCCGGAATACGCGCATCTGCCCCTTATCATGGGTCCGGACCGCTCCAAGCTCTCCAAGCGCCACGGCATCACCTCGGTGGAGATGTACCGCAGGCAGGGGTACCTGCCGGAGGCTCTCATGAACTACATGTCCATGCTCGGGTGGGCTTCTGAGAGCGGCGACGAGATACTCCCCTTGGACGCCATCATCAGCCAGGTGGACCTGGACAAGCTCTCAAAGAACGCGCCCATCTTCGACTTCCAGAAGCTCCGCTGGATGAACGGCATGTACATCCGGGAATACCCGGTCCCGGCTCTGACCGACCTGTTCATTCCGCACATTAAGGAAGCGGGATACACTATCGATTCAATCGACCGGAAGACCATCGAGGACATCGTGACGATACTCAGGAAATCGTGCGAGCTCCTGTCGGATATCGGCGGCCTTATCGGCATCTTCCTCAACGAGGTGAACGAGCCCGATGCAGACGCGGATGCCATGCTGAAAACCGAGGAAGGGAAGCTCGTCATCGCCGCTGCAAGGGAGCTCTTCCGGTCGGAGCTCAATGCCGGTAATTTCGCGTCATCCCTGGCGAACCGCGTAAAGGAGAACACGGCCCTGAAGGGGAAGAGCCTGTTCATGCCCCTCCGCGCCATCATCACCGGAAGGCAGAAGGGCCCTGAGCTGGACCAGTCGATGCCGGTGATCGGCTTCGAGAAATGCAAGAAGAGAATAGAATACTGCTATGAACGGTACTGCAAATAAAAAGACGCGGACCAACAGGATAGGGAGGATGAACGCCATGGTGAAAAAGCTGCTGCTCTTCACGGCAATTCTCATGGTGTCAGCCGGGGCCTGCGGCAGGGGGGCCAGCGGCATCCCCACCGGGACCTGGAAGTACACCCTCCTGGTCAACGGCGCTCCCATCGGCAAGGCCGTCACCTCCAATAAAATTATCGGGAGCCGATACGTATCCACCATGGACATGGAAATGGACGCGGGCTACATCAAGAACACCTCCCGCCAGATCATCACCGAGACACTGGACTTCAAACCGGTGAAGCTGGAGCTGTACAACAAGACGATCCAGAACGGACAGGAAAGCGAAGTTAAAACCGTGGCGGTTTTTAAAGGCAACGCGGTTGATCTCGACACCGGCGAGGCAAAATCGACCTTCACCATCGACAAACCCTTCATCCTCGAGGGAAATTACTTCATGAAGGAGCTCATTAAAAACGAATTCAGGAAAGGGACCGTCATCAGGAATTACATCTACGAGCCCTCCGTGGACACCGAGGAGCCGGTCCTGGTCCTGGTGAAGGTCCTGGGCAGGGAGGATGTGCGCATCAAGGGAAAGACCAGGAGCCTGATCCACCTGGGCTTCTCCATCGAGAACCTGAAAAACATCGACTCCTATATCGACGATGACGGCATCACCCAGAAAACGGTCATCACCATGCTCAACAACAGGCTGGAGCTGGTGCTGGACTGAGGGCCCCCCTGTCCCCCTGAGGGGACACGTGACATCCACCGATGTCATTTCGACGAGTGCAACGAGGAGAAATTCGTAATATAATGTTCAGAAAATTATCATTATCCACCCTGGTCATAATCCTTTTCACACCAACACTTCATGCAGCCGACCCATTCAATTATACCATCAAGGTGAAGAACTTCAGGCCATCGATCTACAGCGAAAAAATGTCCCGCTACCGGATCGAATCATCCGATACGGAATTCACCCTTATAGAAACAACCTGTCAAAAAATCGTGCGCCAGCGGATCGGCAATCGGAAGAAAACCATAGACATCCAGGCAGGCCTGATTCCCCGGGTCTCCACGACCATTGAAGAGCTTTCCGGCTTTCTAAAAGACACGCGGTTCCTGAACCTCTCTTCTCCGGAAATATCCGGAGCGGCGGCGCAGCTCCATGATCAGGAAGACCCGGTCAGGGCCGTTGAGGATTTCGTGTACCGCCGCATAAGTGACAAGACCCTGGGCATACCCATCATTCCGGCGTCACAGATCTATAGAATGAAGCGGGGCGACTGCACCGAGCACAGCGTCCTTGCCGTGGCGCTGCTCAGGAAGCTCGGGGTGCCGGCCCGTGCCGTGGCAGGCATGTACCTTGCCGGCGAGTTCATGGGAAAGCGGGACGTCTTCGTATACCATATGTGGGCCGAAGCTTTCTGGAAAGGGCGCTGGCGCCTGGTGGACGCCACCAGGCCTGGAGAAGAGAAGCTCAACCGGTACATCGCCTTCACCTATCACAGCCTCAAGGCCGAGGCGCCCCTTCCCTACCTGAGGGCCGTATCGGCAATACAGGACCTGACGGTAACATACATTGGCGCCCCTCATCCCCCGGCCCCTTCTCCCATTAAAAACTGAAGAAAGGAGAAGGGGGGCGATATTATGGTATCACATATTCTGCCGTTTGCTTCGGAAACCCTCTCCTTTTTTCCGGTATTAATGGGAGAGGGTGCCCCGGAGGGGCGGGTGAGGGTATTACTGCATCAATCCTTCCCCTTGGAATCCTTCAGCGTGACCGTACGGTTGAACACCAGCTTGTCGCCGGACGTATCCGGATCGACGCAGAAATAGCCGAGGCGCTCGAACTGGTAGGATGTGCCGGGTTTCGCTCCCTTCAGCGAAGGCTCCACAAGGCAATTATCGAGGACCTTCAGTGAATTCGGGTTCAGGAGGCTTTTGTAGTCGGCGCCCTCCTCCGCGGGGTTGTCCGGGTTCGGGTCCGTGAAGAGGTACTCGTAGAGCCTCACTTCAGCGGGGATCGCCCGGTCGGCGGAGAGCCAGTGGATGGTTCCCTTGACCTTCCTCCCGTCCTGGGACCAGCCGCCCCGCGTCGCCGGGTCGTAGGCGCAGCGCACCTCGACGACCTTCCCGCTGTCGTCCTTCACGACGCCGGTGCATTTCAGGTAATAGGCGAACTTGAAGCGGACCTCCTTGCCGGGGGCTAGCCTGAAGAACTTGGGAGGGGCCTCCTCCCGGAAATCCTCCCGCTCGATGTAGAGGACCCGCGAAAAAGGGATCTCCCGCTTGCCCATCGATTCGTCCTCGGGGTTATTTACCGCTTCCATCATCTCCGTCTTGCCCTCGGGATAGTTTTCAATGACCACTTTAAGGGGGTCCAGCACGGCGATGACCCGGGGAGCGCGCCTGTTCAGGTCCTCCCTGACGCAATGCTCCAGCAGGGCCGCCTCGACGATGTTATCGGCCTTGGCCACGCCGATGCGGTCGGCGAAATCGCGGATCGATTCCGGCGTATACCCGCGGCGGCGCAGGCCCGAGATGGTGGGCATGCGGGGATCGTCCCAGCCGCGGACGATCTTCGTCTGGACCAGCTCCAGGAGCTTCCGCTTGCTCATCACCGTGTAGGAGAGACTCAGGCGGGCGAACTCGATCTGGCGCGGCCGGACCTTCCCGGCATCGGCGATCTGGTCAAGGAACCAGTCGTACAGGGGACGGTGCACCTCGAACTCCAGGGTGCAGATGGAATGGGTGATACCCTCGATGTAGTCCGACTGGCCATGGGCGAAGTCGTACATCGGGTAAATGCACCACTTGTTCCCGGTGCGGTGGTGCTCGTCGCGCTTGAGGCGGTAGAGAACCGGGTCGCGCATGTGCATGTTCGGCGACGCCATGTTGATGCGGGCCCGCAGGGTCTTCGTGCCGTCGGGGAACTCACCGGCCTTCATCCGGGCGAACAGGTCCAGGTTCTCCTCGACGCCGCGCTTCCGCCCCGGGTCCTCCTTGCCCGGCACCGTGGGGGTGCCTCGGGTGGCGGAGACCTCGTCCGGCGTCATGTCGCTCACGTAGGCAAGGCCCTTGTTGATGAGGAGGACCGCCCACTGGTATATCTGCTCGAAGTAATCCGACGCGTAGTAGAGGTGCTCGCCCCAGTCGAAGCCGAGCCACCTCACGTCGTTGATGATGGAGTCCGTGTACTCCACGTCCTCTTTCTCGGGGTTGGTGTCGTCCATGCGGAGGTGGCAGCGCCCGCCGTACTGCTTCGCCAGGCCGAAGTTCAGGCATATGGATTTGGCGTGGCCGATGTGAAGGTAGCCGTTCGGCTCCGGGGGGAACCGCGTCACCACCTGGCCCTTGTTCTTGCCGGTGCGTATATCCTCGTCAATGATATCCTTGATAAAATTGGTCGGCGAAGTCTTCTCGACGTTTTCCATATGTCCTGCTCCTGGTCGCAATCATTGAGGCCGCGCCTCTGTCCGGCGGGCCACTCTGTATGATAACAAGCCCCGATGGAGATATACGTCAAGAAATATACGGAAGTTTAATGCATTATTGACTGTTAACCACAGGAAAATAACGCCCGCGTGCAGGGATTTTACATGTACTTAATAATTCAAGCAACCTGTTTTTCATCATAAACCTGTTGTAAAACTGTCATTTCGACGAATACCGGTACTCCGGTATGAGGAGAAATCTTATCAATGATACGTCACGTTCAAGATTTCGAACCCCGCCAAGCGGGGTTCGAAATGACAAATCTTGAGAAGCAACATGTCGTATATATATGTTGCCCCTTTCCGCCATCCCGGCATCAGGAATAGCAGGTCCTGTTTATGATGATCTTCTTCAATTCGTCGGACAGATCGTTGAAATACGCGCAGTAGCCAGCGACCCGGACCAGGAGATACCTGTGCTTTTCCGGATTGTTATAGGCGTCAAGGAGTATCTCGCGGTTCAGCACGTTGGGCTGGAACTGCATGCCACCTTTCATGAAATAGGTGTCGATGATGCCGGCGAGGTTCTTCACTCCGTCAGGCCCCTGGAAGAGGGCCGCGTCGATGGTGAAAGTCACCGTGGTGCCGTTGGGCGCGTAGCTCACGAAATCGATGCCCGCGACCGAGTTCAGCGACGACAGCAGGTCCGACACCTCCATGCCGTAATGGGGAGTAATGCTGTTTGCCAGGGGCACGCCCCGGAGCCTGCCCGATGGCAGGGCCGGTGTTTTCGCGCCGTACACGTCACTGACATTGAGAGCATAATAACCGGCGGTGTAGATGCCGCCGCGCGGACAGTTCTCCACGGAATTGAGTGCATTTACGTAAATTTGCAGAACCCTGTTGACCCATTCGATCGCCTTCGGGGACTCGTCATGGCCGAACTTCTTCACATCCAGCAAAGCATTCCTGATCTGCTGATTGCGTTCTCCCTCGAAATTATCGTCGATGGCGTCGATGATATCGCGGATCGTGTACAGCCTTTTCCTGAATACGACCTCGTCGATGGCATGGAGCGAATCTGCCGCGTCCGTGATGCCCACTCCCTGAATGCCGCTGCTGTTGAACCTGGCGCCGCCCTCGTTAACATCCCTGCCGCTTTCGACGCAGCCGGGGGAGAGCGACGAAGCAAGGGGAGTCGCGAAACGCTGCCGTATCACTCCCTCGATTTTCTGATGGTCCGCCAGTATGGACGATGCCAGTATATTCAAACGGGCCTGGAACCGGTCGAGGAGCTCCTCCATGTTTGCGGGAGGATCGTAATGCGGTTTCGCCTTCTTCAGTTTTCTCCTGCGGCGGGAATCCGAATAGCGGGAAGAGACAAAGCGCGAAAACCTGTTATCCCTCCTGAAGGTGAACTCGATGAATTTCGCGACCAGCTTGTCAATCTGCTCCAGGAATCCGAAATTCCACAGGTCCTGTTCCTCGCCCTTCAGGGCCTGCAGGAGCGGCAGGGTGACATTCATGTTTGCGCAGTCCGTATTGCCGTAATGGTCGTCGGAGGCATTGGGCTCCACGCACCCTACAATGGAATAATTCCTCGCGTCTTCAACGGTGGTGTCGTAATGCTTTATCAGTGTGTCGACATATAATTCGTCGTTATACAGGGCCGGCATGGGCGCCCCGTTGATGTACACCTCGGCAAGCCTTTCCAGGTATTCCCTGGGGCTGTTCCTGTGGATGCGGGCCGTCATGTTCACGGCGTAGGGCTGAAGCTCGCAAATATCCAGGAGCATGTAGGTGAGGTCGTTAGTGGCGTCCTTCCCGTCCTTCCCCAGCCCGCCGGCCGTCAGGGCCTGGTCCGTGGACATGGTCTCGAAGAGCCTGCCGATCCTGAGGTAGGTGTCGCCGTCGTTAACCAGGATGGCCTCGTCCATCTTCAGGATATACAGGGCCAGCAGCTCCTTCGCCTTCTCGTAGGTGAGGATCCCCTCCTCCACGTCCTTCTTATAGTAAGGATACAATATCTGGTCGATGCGGCCGAGGGAAATGGCGTTCTCATAGGACTCGATGCAAAGGGCGATATGGAGGAACATCATCGACTGGAGCGCCTCATGGTAGGTGCGCGCAGGATGGCGAGGCACGCGGCCGCAGATACGGGCCATCTCCGCCAGCTCCTGCCCCCGGACCGGGTCCGTCTCCTTTTCGCTCATTGATTTCAGGGCCTCGGAGTATCTCAGGGCGAACTCCTCCAGCCCCCTGAGGGCGATAATGGCTCCATTGTAAAAGTCCTGGTTATTGTCCGGCCGCTCCTTCCGCATCGATTCGATTTCCCCGATGATGCCTTCGGTCCCGAGCTCGAGGATGCGCTCGTAGTTGACGATAAAATGCGCCACGGCGGCCATATTGTTGTTGAACCCGGCGTTCATCTCCGAGCAGCGGGCCACGGTGAGCATCAGGTCCGAAAGCTTCCGGTTCACCTTCATGAGCAGGCAGTGCCGCACCCAGAAAGGAAGTATGTTGAAATAGAACGAAAGCTTGTCCCTGAAGGAGCACTGGAATGAAACAGGGGTCTGGCGGTTGATCTGGTGAAGGATCGACATGAAAAGAATGCCATAGTGCTCCTCCCACACCTGGCCTCCCTTTCTCTTTGAGGTGAAATTCCCCACCAGCAGCTCGCCGGGATATACGATGACGCTCTTGTTCTTCAATACGTAGGCCAGGCGCTCGGCCCGGTGGATCGGATTAGGCTTTTTGAAACCGTTTTTGCGATAGAATTTCGTTTTCAGCCTGGAGACCTCGAAGCAGAGGCTGTGGCCGCTCTCCCTGATGGCGTTCTGTATGTCATAGACCCGCCGGGTGAAAACGGCCCGGTGCCTGACGGCGTCGAGATCAACGCACACCGCGTTGATATTCATTGACCTGAACGTCTCTTCTGCGCGCCGGGCGGCGGTGAGGCTCTGTTCAGGCGATATGTTCAACGACTCCATTTCAAGGCCCAGCCGTTTGGCCTTATCTTCATACATGTTATGGAATTTCAGCAATTCAATGGAGTCATATCCCAAGGACCGCAAAAACTGAGCGGCTGCCCTGATATCGCCATCGGAATCGTTGAATCCCGGCACTATAACCATGCGGAACCGTACATTGGCCTTGAGGGATATCAGTTTTTTAATGTTTTCGCGTATCAATTCACCGCTCTGACCTGTCAGTTTTTTATGGCGCTCGTCGTCGCCGACCAGCTTCAGGTCCACTATGAAAAGATCGATGTACGGCGCGGCCTCACTGATATGCTCCCAGGGCACATGGAGGGATGTTTCGGCCGATACATGGATCCGCTCATCCTTCAGCGCCGCCAGAAGCCCCTTGAGGCCGGCGCTGTTCTGCAAAAGGGGATCGCCGCCACTCAGGGTAACACCGCCCCCGGTTGTGTCATAATATTCCCTATCGCGTTTAACAATTTCAATTATATCGGGGATCGACATGGAACCATCCGGGGCCGTATCGGGGTTAAATGACAGCGCTTCAGGGTTCTGGCACCAGAGGCACCTCAACGCGCATCCCTGGAAAAATATGGTGGTGCGGATGCCGGGACCGTCATGGACGCAGGTCCTCTGTATTTTCATTACCCGCAGATTGTCGGGATCAACGCCCCGAATTCTTTGCAGAATGGCGCCCTGCGCCTGCTGGTCAGATGTTTGCTGATAATGGACGGTTTCCATAGCTCACTCCCCTGCTTATTATATGAATTGTCATTATAATAACCGCGGGGAAAGGCTCTGTCGTCTGGAATGATAATTCCGGATAGATTTTTTATATGATCTGACACTATTATTGGTCAACAATTGAATTAAGGGGTTGTGGCTATCCCAGCGAGCAGGCGACATGGATGTCGCCGATTCCGCCGAGTCAACATGGTGCGCTGGACAGGAGGTCCGAGTGCAGAGCCGCGACAGGAGGTCGCATTTGGCTCTGCTTATACGAGGCGGACGAGCGGGATAGCCCAACCCCCTAAATTTTAATTCGACCTTTTCATCAGAGCATTTGGTTTGACAGGGGCAGGCGCTGCCGATATCATTGGATCATACAAGTAACGAGGAAAGCAACAATGCGATTGTCAAAAATATCCATACCCGGCGCGGTCCTGGCGGTCCTCTACCTGGCGATTTCCATAAGCATCATTGTCCTGTCATCGGACTGCCGCGGCGAGGGGTGCATTATTCATCTCTTTATCACCTTCCCCTGGTTTTTCATTTTCCTCGGCGGGGGCAACAATGCCCTCATGTTCACGGTTTCCCTTTCCCTCAATGCCGCCATATGGTATGGCATAGGCCTCGGCCTTGAAAAGCTGGGGCGGAAGCTCTTTCTCTCCCGCCGCTGATTAACCGATAGAATACACCGACAGGGCCGTTTTCCCGTATATCTTCGTCGTTTCGAGGCGACAGGGGCCTATGGCCTCATCCATGATGTTACGGCTGAAATGCTGAAGGATGATGGAGCCGTCCCCGGCAAGGATGCCGGAATCGGCGATGCCCTGTATGAGATCATGATGCAGGAGGACACCCGCCCTTACCATTTCATAGGGCGGGTCAAGGAAGATGTAATGAAAGATATATCTTTTTAACTTGAGAAACGCGAGGGCCCTTTCAGTGGTGAGGTTCAATATCATTGGCATGGGCTCGATGCCGATGCCTGCGCAGTATGACTTTATGAATTGATGTCTCTTAATGTCAGTATCATTGAACACGACCGGGTCAGCGCCCCTGCTCAGGGCTTCCAGGCCCACCTGGCCGGAGCCGGCGTAGAGATCGAGGAAACCCTTTTCGTAAAGCCACTCCCCGATCATGGAAAAAAGGGCGCCCTTCACCCTCTGGGGTGTGATATCCGCGTCGTCGAATTTCCGGTTGTCAAAGGGGATCAACCTCCCCTTCAGCTTCCCCGCTATTACCCGTACGCCCGCCATGTCATTCCAGAGCGCCGTTCAGCTCGTCCAGGAATGCCTGGACATCCATGCCGTTGCAGATGGCTATTTTCTCTATGGTGTCCTCGCCGATCCCCTTGCATTTTGGGCAGTATAGGTCGTATTTTTTAAATATCTTCATGATGCCAGGAGACATCTTGATTGCGTCGGGGGCCTTGGTGCTTTTTGTGATTTTCATTTTTTTACCATTACATGGTTCGGATTTTAATAATAAGTGTTTATCACTTATATAATAGTCAAGATAATTATTTATTCTCACCATGAATTGACCGAGAGTCTGTTTGCATTCGCCCCGGACCGGGGCATGGTTATGACCGGGGTTTCCGGGCGGGGTATTTTGCGAGGGGACCATAGCCCCGGGTTTAAACCCGGGGCTATGGTCCCCTCGCGCTCCCCGCCACCCCGGTTGCTCAGGCGGCAGGCGCTTTTTGTCCATCCTGGACGCGCCTGCAGGCTCGCTTCCTGCTCGCTCCCTCGACGGGCTGGGCTTGAAACTAAGATTTTCCCATACCTGCTCGGCGCTCGTATGCAGCCTCCTGCAGACTCGCGCCTCCCGCGGCGTCCCTGCCGCGGGTAATAATCGGGTCGCCGCACAGGAAGTGTGGCGTCGCGAGGATGCCGCAGGTGTTCCCGACAGGGATGTCGCAATGCCGGCTTCGCCACGGATGGCGAATAGAAGCCGGCCTGCTTCCGGAGCGAAAGCAGGAAGGCTTTTACCAACATCATCTTTTCCAATATTTACCATTTCCAGTCACATACACAGATACATGTACATTCCCTGCAACCAGGTCCACAAAACGTCCGCCGACAGGCGGACAAACCTAACAAGGGTGGATGTCTGAGTCGAATCCGGCGAAGCCGGTTCGACGAGTTCACCCGAAAGCCCGCCGCAGGCGCGGGGTGAGAAGGAGCGCGAGGAGGAGAGGGAAGCCACCCTCTCCTCCTCGCAAAATTGCCGACCGTCTCACGGTCAAATCCCCTGCCCTGGTTCAGGGCAAAAATAATCGACTCGCCGCACAGGAAGTGCGGCCCTTCGACAGGCTCAGGGTAAACTTGCGAGGATGCCCTAGGATAGGCCTTCCCAAAGAATAGTCCCATTTTATAAAAACAGATTCATCAATTATAAACAGGGACGACGGATTCATGGCCGGTGTGATATTTTCATGGATATGGGTAATGTGCATCAAGGATCATTTTTTATACAAGTGATCATACTCGTTTACATGGTGTTATGTAAAATTTTATTAAAAGTCGGGCCGGACGGTTTTCCATATGTTCTTGAGTCACTTAATTGAGTTTGGGGAGGTAATAAATGAACAAGTTTCTTTCCCTGATGATCACTCTCTTTTTTTTATCACTGATAAATACCGGCTGCTCAAAAAGCCAGATGGAATCATTTCAAACAAATGAACAAAAGCCGCCATATAGTCTTTTCGATCTTTTCCAAAATTTCCCCTCCCTCCAGAGCGGGGTTGACAGCCTGGACACCCAGAGACTCAACGATGGCCTGGGAGAAATGATTCTTGAGGGCTTTGAGATTCCGCTATTTCTTCGGGATACCGTCAATCTGGTCGAAGCGCCGTTCCTGGTGCCCATGATTAAGGACATAAACAGTATGATTAAAATCATACTGGATACAACTCCGCATCATTATGCCGATAGCCCCACCGGCGCCGACTGCGGCTATTATGACTCGACTGACAGATCCATTGACCGGCTGGCCCAATTCTATGCCGCCCTGGACGGGATAACAGAAAATACCGAGATCAGCGGCGATGTCCTGGCCATTGCCGCACAGGCGGTAAATTACCTGGTCAACACCAAGCTGGACTCCCATACCGATCGCGCTGGACTGGAAACAGATATATGCAACATGATGAAGGTCCGCCTTTATGATAACGCCATGTACGACGAATCGTCCACTGTAAAATACATCGACCTTCCGGTGGGATCCTACTCCTCTTCTGATCTGGGGGCCCATAGCGGCGCCATCTCATCAGTAAAAGTGCCAATTGGATTGAAAGTAACCTTATATGACGCCGATAACCAGACCGGCAATTCACTGGCAATTGCATCGGACGACCGCTGCCTTACCGACAACCAGGTGGGGGCAACAACAAATTACTGGAACGATAGGGCCAGATCGACAAAGGTGGAATACGATATATCCAGGCTGACGACGCTGCTCGGAAACCTCACGATGGCCTGTGACTATCCTATGTGGGTGAACAGCGGCAATATCCCTCCCGCGAACCGCGACAACGCGAACAACGGCGCTTATTCCACCAATACGGATCTGGGCAACTCGGTGAAGGGCCTGGTCAAGCTCCTGTACGGCCTCAATTCCATTGCCGCGAAGGACGAAACAGTGAGGACCGCCATCAACAATATGATCCTTACGGACCTGCCGGCCCTTCTCACCAGAGACGCTTCGGCGAAGGCCAGGATTGAAAACGCCGTCAGCAACATATCGTATTACTTCGCCCATGACGAGACAGGCAACGCCAGCCGGTATGACACCAGCGCGGATTATCACAATCCCACCACAAGCAATGGGTATGTGAACGCCTCCTTCAAGGAAACGCTGAGGGATATGCTGCCGACGCTGGTGAAGCTCTTTATTCGCAATGACGGGACCGGCGGGGCCGATTATTCCATAACCGATGCACACCGGCAGTCGCTCATCGAGGGGCTGATGGTTGCATTGGCCAGATTGAAAACCGCGGGCATAGACTATTCCGACAGCGTCAACGCAATAGAGCCGACCCTCAAGAGGACCATTCAGTACAACGGCAGGCTGCTGGACCGGACGAGCGATGCCGCCTGGTCGCAGATGTCCTACCTGGACCATCTCGTCTATACGATCGGATCCGCCTATCACTTCGGCTTCCTGACCCGGGTCGGGTCCGCCTCCGGAGAAGGCGACTACACCAATTTCAATTATGGCCATGGCATCGCCACCAAAGGCGTGATGACCATAAATGACTGCATGTTTTCCGTGTCCACGAATGATGCCCTCTTTGCCCTTATAGACAGCATCACTCCGGGCATGTGCACTACAATCAAAAACACACTGGCTTTGCTTGGTATCCCGCTTCCGAGTACAATGAATTCATACGCTCTGGCCCTGGCAAAGAGGACCGAGCAGGGAAATCACATTTCACGGAGCTCATCCTCATTCACGACCGGTGATGCCGACAGCGGATATCATAAATTTTACATTGGTTACGACTCACCTCCCCTGCTGCTGCTGCCTTCCAATTGCGCCGGTGATGCCGGCATTCCCAATGGCGGGGATACCGCGGTAACCGTTAACAGCAATGAGACAGAAACCAATGCCGCAACGCTTGCGGCGAATAACTACAGAAATGATTACCGGACCTATTGGCCCAGGGTCGCGGATGGGAAAGGAGTGCTGAACACCGCGCAGTTCCTCATGAGCTGGATCGCCCGGGTCGCATGGGACGGCCAGGGGCCCTATTATTCGACAACCCATGTCAATGACACGGATCATCCGGCCACTGCCAGCTATACGCTGCCGGTGAGCGGAAGGAAGACTGTCAATGTCTATTACAAGCCAAACGGCGAGGTCTATGCCTATGTCTATAAACCTTCGACTAGCCCGGCATCGTGGGAATATGCGTACCCCAATTCAACACAGACCGGTATCGGCGATGACATGGCTGACCCCGATGACGCCAATGGCCAGAGGGCCAATCGATACAAGGATACAGTCGTATCGGATCATTACATCATCAAGCACGGATCAACTCCTTATTATAATCTTCCACCGATGAATGATGCGGGATTACCCTATGTCAATGGAGCCGCCGATGCTGATAAATACAATTTGATAGACATCTCGGGTGCTTCCACAAACGCCACTACCTTTAAATTTCACGAAAGGATCGGACAGAACCAGGAAACGTCTCCCGGATCGGGCGTTTCCATCCGTGAATGCACCACCCAGGAAGAAGCGATCTTCAGAAACATACACTGGTTCCTGTTCGAGAAAAAATTCTCCTTCATTATTCCCATGTTTGTGAATTTGTTGAATATTCAATCAGCCGGGGCATTTATCCTTATCGAGGCCAACGGCGCCGTGGGCCTTGCCAACGCGAAAAAAGGAAGCGCCAACGGCCGCTGGGTCAAGCTTGGGACCGAGGGAATACCCGCCGCCGCGAATAACCCCAATTACGCGAATACACCCGATTACGGCGATTCAAATGTACCGGGCGACGGCCGTATCATGGTCTTCTGCCACCGGGTGAATTTATTGAATCTTGGCATAGTATATATAGATGCCGAATTCCTGTTTGAAAAAGTTCTTGGATCAGGGCATGTCCTCCCTGACGCTATCGGCAGAAATATCGAGCCTGCGGCGCGTCTGGCTTTTTTGATCAATAACGCCAGCGCCATACTATCAGACGACAGATCGTCGAAATGGGACACCGCATGGGGGAACAGGAACAGGCTTGCCCCGGCCCTGTCCGCCCTGGCCGGCACCCTTCGTGACTGGACCAAGTATGTGCCATCAACATCGGGATACAATTATAACCATACATCACCATCGCCTCACAAGTATCCCCTCGCCGACATCCTTGAAGGGGTTCTGATACCACTGGGCAAACCCATGCTCCGGCGTTTTAATTCACCCAATGATCGGTGGGTCCCGCGGGTAAAAGATGAAACCGGCGATACCTATATCTATTTCAGGCCCAATGTCTCTGACAAGGGCTATACGCCCACCATCAACAATTACATACCGCGGGACTCGCTGCGCACCCTGCTGAGCGTTCTCGCCGGGAACAGCATCAACGGTTATGACGGTGTTTTCCCCATGATGACGGACAACAGCGGCCTGGCCACGAGGCTGCTGGGCCTGCTGCAGCTCCTGGGGAGTGAACCCTATACGACCGAGCGTGAAAATATCGCCTTAGGACTCGAACAGCTCATGACAGCCATAAAGTTCAACAGGAGCGAAGCCATAACAAATGGATATTTCGCCACGGTGGATTTCGCACGGCACGCCTGGATGTTCAACCCACGGGCGGAAGATGTTAATCTGGAGGATTATATGGGTTACGAAGGCGCGTTTCGCACCGTCAATAACTGGCCGACTTGCGATAATTGGTCGAACTTCGAAGAATCGTACGATCTACTGGCGAGCTTCATGGGGGGGACCCGGGATGTCAGACAAAACCTGGTGAATATCATAAATGCTTTTTTAGCGCAGCAGCTGACGGAGGATGAATGCCAGGGGCTCCTGTACACGACCGGCAAGCTTCTCGCCAGGCATGATTCTTCAGGCTGGCACTACCATGGATATGACTATGGCCCGGGAAAGACCAATTCATTTGATCAACTGGTAAAGCTCCTTACGTATATACCGCAGATCCATGATGTCATGAAAACAACGGGCGGGACCGGTGAGAAATACGAGCGTCTTCTCAGAAACGTTCAAATCCTTCTTAACGACGAGGACAGCATCGTACATTACATTGTTACTAATATTACGACGCCGTATTCCATGAAAAATGTAATCCAGGATCTGGACGGTTTCATGAGCTGGTCCATTGTAAGCGATCCCAACTCCCCGCTCTGGGACGACCTTTCGGTTATGTTGAACGCAATAGCTGATATGAATGATCCGCATATCGACATCGGTGTAATGATCAGGAATCTCGGGTTCCAGAACAATTAGCGGTCATGTTCAAGCAGCGGGTGGAGGCTATATCGGAGAGGATTTCTTCCGGTAACCTCTCCACCAAATAAAGTCCCATTTTATAAAGATTGAATAACCAATTATAAAGGCGGACGACAGGGCAACAAACGGTGTGATACTAATAAAACGCAACAGGCAGGTTTATTTATATTATTCACATGTCGCTTCTACTCAAATTCCAAGAACAACATCAGGAGGTTTTTATCAAATGAGATGTTTTAAGGTACTATTGGCATTGGTAGCATTGAATATCTTCTTCTCTGACCCGATCCTCGCCGCCGAGAAAAACGGCTCTTCGGCGGAACACCCATGGAAACTCCGGGTCGAGCGGAACGGCGTCAAGGTCTATAACCGGGACGTGGAGGGTTCGCCCATCCGGGAATTCATGGGGCGGTGCGTCGTCGATGCCGGCCTTTACACGGTGGGCATGCTCATGCTGGATTTCCCCACCTATCCGGAATGGGTGGCCTCCTGCAAGGACCTTCGCAGCCTCACCTGCAGGGACGCCCTGAACTGCGACCTTTATTACGTCATGGACCTCCCCTGGCCGGTGTCAAACCGTGACGTTATACTGCGCGCCAATGCGACAGTGTACCCGGCCGAAAACGTCATCCGCGTGAACTGCGAAGCCATTCCCGACGACAGCAGGGTGCCGGTCCCCAAAGGGTACGTGCGCCTGAAAGCCATGTACGTGAAATGGATACTGAAAGAGCTTCCCGACGGGAAGACCGACGTAACCTTCCTGAGCTGGTCCGAACCAGGAGGCCTGATAACCCCCTTCATCGCGAACATGGCCACTACGGACTTCCCCTTCAAATCGCTCGTGAACCTGACCAAGATGGTAAAGCTTCCAAGGTATGTCGAGGCGGCGCGGGGAATGAACGGACAGAACTACCGCCAGCGAATGAAACTGGGACTGTAGAATATTTATTAATGCAAAACAAATTTTAATTTTAAAATAATCAACAATGAGAGGAAAAATGAAAAAAACATTGCGCATTGCAATCTCACGTCTGAAGGCAATTCTTAGCGACCAATCAGGAACGGTGCAGCTGGATATAATCCTGACAGGCCTGTTGGGCCTTCTCTTTTCGCTGATGTCCCCGAAAGATGATCAGCAGAAACCTCTTTTCAAAAGAAAGAGTTTCAACCTCAGCTTTTTATATATGCTGATATCAGGGGTCGGAGTCGCCGTTGGCGCGTACCTTATCGAGCCGGCATGGATGTGGATGTATTGGATCGATCCCAACGGCATCCCCGTTTCTCACATTGTATTTCTTTTCGCAATTATTTATCCCGGCAGCTTTTTACTCGGATACCTCGCGGCGCCATACCTGGAAAAGGCCGGATGGGGCTGGCGGATCCTCACGGTACTGGTTGCCTACGAGGTCATTTTTGTTATTGTCAATCTCACCACCCGTCTCTGGAAGGTCGCTTCCTTCGAACAGTTCGCAAAAGGCGAAACAGTACCCCTGGTCAGCTTCAGCCCATTTTCTCTAACTCCCCTGGCGGTCGAGCTTACAATCGGTCTGGGCATAGCGGTATCAAGCGGAGTTGCCCTGCTGTTATATCTTCGCAAATTGTCAAAATAACAGGGGGAAGCCTCGGGACTGCTGCTTTCACTGATTGAAATGAAAAATGTTAATATAATTATCTGGAGATACACGGCATGAAAGGTTTGATCATTGTAGACGGGGCCGGCGGTTATGTCGGCGAGCATGTGGTAAAACGATTGGCGGAAGCGGGATACCGGGTAAGAGCGGTGGATCTGCCCGCTATAAATCTTGAAAATCTAGCCGGGAAAGGAGTGGAAACAGCTTCCTTTGACCTTACCAGGCCAGAAACGCTTGCGCCGGTACTATCCGGCGCGACGGCCGTGGTCCACTGCGCCGCGGCCTTTGACCTGTCATTGTCCTACGAGGTGCTCGCGAAAGTCAATGTGAACGGCACACGGAATTTAATTAATGCCTGCAAGGAATCAAATATTCGCCGTTTCATACACATTTCGACCGGCGGAGTGTACGGTTCAACTAGCACATGGCCCGTGGATGAGACCTATCCCACCAAGCCGATTGACGCCTATGGAAAAAGCAAGTTGGACGCTGAAAAAGAAGTGTTAATAGCGGGCAGCGACATTGATGCCACGATTTTCAGACCGACGGTGGTGTATGGGCCCGGTGGCAAGTACATAGCTGGAGCATTCTATTCCTTCGCCTGCATACTTTCCGAGAGAAAAATTCCCCTTCCCCGGATAAAACGCGGGCCCATGTTCAACTGGGTCCATGTCACAGATATTGTAAAGGCGGTGGAGTTTGCCCTGGGCGATGACAGGACCATCGGCAATGTATACAATCTTGCAGAGAAGGAGATGCTCGAAGCCGGCGATTTTTTCGAAGTCCTCAAAGAAAACTTCAGAATAAAGACCAAGGGCAGGGTCACCATTCCGCTGGCCCTCGCATCCGCAGCGGGGAAACTGGGATGGCACATGCCCGTGGCAATTTCGGCAAAGCCCATCTCAAAGATCATGTCCATGGAATGGAATAAAATAGTAGCCCGGCACAATCTTGTGCCTGATCTACAGCCGGCATTTCCCCGCGACTTTTATTGTTACTTCATCGGTCATCACGCGTATACCAGCAAGGCCCTGTGCGATCTCGGTTTTGTTCATGAACATCCGAATATCAGCGCCTCATTACCTGGAGTATTGCAATGGTACCGCGACAAAAAATGGATACCATAGGGCTGATGCCGGGACAAGACCTGGGGCGTGTTTATCGTGTAAAAAATAAATTCTATACAACTGATAAAATGGAGATACCAATAATGGACAATGAATTGTTGCTTCGGAATTTTCTCTTGCGGGCGGCCAGGTTCTATCCTAAAAAAGAGATCGTCTCTGTGTATCCCAACGAGGTATTTCGTTATTGTTACGCCGACTACTTCAAACGCACCTGCCAGCTGGCCCACGCCCTCAAGGCGCTGGGCGTCAAACGCGGGGACCGCGTGGCGAGTTTCGCGCTCAACAACCACCGCCACCTCGAGCTCTATTTCGGCGTTCCCTGTTACGGCGCCGTGCTCCACACCGTGAACATCCGCCTGCCCCAGGAACACCTGATCTATATAATAAACCACGCCGAGGACCAGGTCCTTTTTATCGACGAGGATCTCCTCTTCCTGATCGAGCCCATCAGGGACAAGCTTACAACCGTAAAGCACTTTGTGGTGCTTTCACAGAGCGGGACAATGCCCCCGACAAGCCTTTACCCTGTTTCCCTCTACGATGATTTAATATGGGAACATCCCGAAAGCTACGATTTCCCCGAGGACATCGGCGAACGGGATCCGGCCGTGATCTGTTATACTTCCGCGACCACCGGACAGCCCAAAGGCGTGGTCTACTCGCACCGGGGGATCGTCATGCACACCTATGGCATCGTGGCCACCCTGGGCGTCAGCGAGTCCGACACGGCCCTGCACATAGTGCCCATGTTCCATGTCAACGGTTGGGGCGCCCCCTTCGGGGCCCTCGCCATGGGGTGCAAGCAGGTTCTCCCCGGCAGGGATATCCTCAACATGCAGAAGCTGTGCCATATCATTGCGGAGGAGAAGATAACCTTTACGGGAGGCGTTCCCACGATCTGGATGATGCTCTATGATTATCTCGAAAAAGGGGGCCTCCACGACTTCTCGAGCCTCAAGACCATATTTTCCGGCGGAGCCGCCTGTCCCCTGGCCCTCATGAAGGGGCTCAACGAAAAATACGGATTTCCCATCCGCCAGGCCTACGGCATGACCGAAACATCGCCCATGGCCCTGGTCTCCCTCACGAAAAGCTACATGGCCGATTGGCCCATGGACAAGATCTACGATATCAGGGGCAGCGCGGGCATGCCCGCGCTGGGCGTGGAGATGAAGATCGTCAATGACCAAGGCAAGGAAGTCAGGATGGACGGGAAGGAATGGGGTGAGATCCGCCTCAGGGGGCCCTGGATAACCAAGGAATATTTCAAGGACCCAGAAAATTCCGGGACTACGTATATCAACGGCTGGCTCCATACCGGCGACATCGGCACCATCGACGAGGAGGGCTATGTACGGCTGGTGGACCGAAAGAAAGACCTCATCAAGAGCGGCGGGGAATGGATCTCGTCCGTTGATATCGAAAATACCCTCATGACCTGCCCCAAGATCATGGAAGCGGCCGTCATCGGCATCCCCGACGTCAAGTGGCAGGAGCGTCCCATGGCCTGTATCGCCCTTGCTCCCGGGGAAACCATGAGCTGCAGCGAGATCAAGGATTTTCTCAAAGGCAAGATCACCTCATGGTGGATACCTGAATATTATATCACCATGGACCAGATCCCTAAAACCAGTGCCGGCAAATTCAACAAGCGTGAGCTCAGGCAACTTTTCGCAGAAGGCAAGATATGCACCGTATCCGATTTCGACAATTGACATGAATTCCTTTACTCATGAGGATCGCCGATGATTGCATTGATTGCACCATACCGGAAATTATTGGGGGCGAGAGTTATAATCAGGTTGACAGTGACTCTATTTGATGGTATTGAATCTATTAAAACCGCATTAATATTTAGCATATAAGCGGTATTATTTTATACAGGGGTTCTCCATGCATTATTGCATGCCCGGTCATTCGTTCGTGCAGAATGGCACATGCCACCCACAGTTCCAGGTGGCATGATGCGGATCGGAACTTTTCATCTGCTCGATTTTTTCATTCTCTTCAGCGGAGCGCTCTCGGTGCTGATGTCCGTTGCCCACCTGGCGCGCCCTAACCGGAAGTTCGCCAACAGTTACTTCGGCGCGGTGTTCCTCGGGACCGGCTTCTTTATCCTGTATTTTTACACGTACTTTTCTGATCCCGCCTTCGACTATAGATTCTTTGGCGCGCCACTGCTTTTCCTCATGCTCTACGCGACAAGCCCGTTCCATTACATAATCGCCTACAAGGTCATCATGGAGGATATCTCCCCGGGGAAAAGACACGCTGTTCATTTCGTCCCCGCCATTGCCGCCGCGGCACTCTCGGCCCTCGATGCCGCTGGCATCCTCCAGGCGCGCCGGGCCCTCCCCTGGAGCGGCCCCCGGGAGATTGACCTGGTACAGTACGCGCTGCTCCTCGCATGGTTAGTTCAAATACTCTCATACGAGCTGGCGCTGGTGGCGCAGTTTTTCCTGCGGCGCTCACGGGGCAACGGCATGCACAACGCCTTCCCGATCATATGCTCGATTATATACCTGATCATCGCCCTGGGCCTCGTACTGGCCTCCCAGCTGCTCTTTTCGTCCCTGCTGGCCCTCGCCGGCCTGGGCCTCGTGAGCGTCCTCGTGATCGTATGGTACATCTTCACATACCGTTACCCGGATCTGTACCCCAATCTGAACGTGGCCCTCGGACGCTACCAGCTGACGCACACGAAGGGACTCGACCGCGCTTCCCTGCGCGTCCGCCTTGACGAGCTCATGGAAAAGGAAAAGATCTACTGCGACGAGGATCTGACCCTCCCCCGTCTCGCAGCGCTGCTCGATCTTACGTCCCACCAGCTTTCAGAATTTCTCAACCGCGAGCTCGGAGAGAGCTTCAGCGCCTATCTCAACCGCCACCGCGTCGAGGAGGCCCGGCGCCTGCTGCGAGAGGACCCGGCGCGGCCGGTCCTCTCGGTGGCGCACGCGGTCGGCTTCAATTCGAAATCGGTTTTCTACCGTGTATTCACCCGTAACACGAACATGTCACCGCAGCAATTCAGGAAAGACCTTTGACCATCCGATTGCCATAACAAAAAAGTGCTTGAAAAATAGACAGGTCAAATAATAGTGTCATCCCATATCATTAACGAGGCATGCAGGCCCCAGAGACGGCCGGAGCGGCCGATCACCAAGCGACAAAGGAAAAAAAGTCATGGCTAAATGTGAAGTGTGCGGCAAGGCGATCCAGATCGGAAACAACGTCAGCCATTCCAACAAGAAGACCAAGAAGATCTGGCGCCCCAACGTCAAGAAGATAAAAGTGCTGGAAGACAACCGCGCCACGAGGAAATACGTGTGCACGCGGTGCATCAGGTCCGGAAAGGTAATGAAGGCCGTTTAACCGCGTCAGCGGCCGGCCTTCGGCCGGCCATCCCGCCTTATCGACCAAGGGTTTTCCCGAATTCAACAAGTGAATCATAAAGCAGCTGCGCCGGACGGTGCAGCTGTTTGCTTCCCGAACGGACGAAATAAAAGGACCGCCGGATAACGAGTCCCTTCACCCCGACCACAACCAGCGATTTTGACTTCTTTTCCTGCTCCACGGCCAGGCGCGACAGGAATGACATCCCCAGCCCGGCGGCGATCGATTCCTTTATGCTTTCCGTCGACGAAGTCTCCAGCACGACCTGGAGCGCCGAAGGCGTTATGCCGCGCCTTCCCAGGGCCTCCTCGCAGCTCTTCCTGGTGCCGGACCCGGCCTCGCGGATGATCAGGGGCATCCGGACGATATCCTCGACGCTGATTTCCGAGGGGGAGCCCTTCGGGCCCACCAGTACGATCTCATCGGCGCAGATCGGGGTATAGGACAGTCCCGGATGGCGGTACTCCTTCCCCACAATGCCGACATCGGCGGTTCCATCCTTCACCATCTCCACAGCCTCCCTGCTGTCCGTGACCTGGAGTCGGTAGATGACGCCGGGAAACTCCTTTTTCACGGCCGCCAGTATTTTCGGCAGGATGTACGCGGACGGTATGGTGCTCGCTGCGATACGCGTGATCACGGCAGTGGCGCCGCGGTCAAGGTCCGACAAGACCGCTTCCATGTTCTTGAAGAGCTTCTCGCAGAAGGCCTGGAACACCTTCCCTTCCTCGGTCACGGAAACGTCGCGGGCCGTGCGGTTGATGAGCTTCACGCCCAGCTCCTTTTCAAGCTGGATGATATGGTGGCTGATGGTGGCCTGTCCTACTTTCAGCTTTCGCGAAGCCCTGGTGAAGCTGTTCTCGGCCAGGACCTCCAGGAAGGAACGCAGCTGCTTCAGGTCAAAATTCATCTCGGCCCTTTTCTTCATGTCCCGTCACATCTCCATGTAGTATTTCCACCCCTTCAGGTAATAGCTGTAGAGCACCGGCCTGTTGAAGGTGTTGATCTCCGTCCGGGAAACCGCGGCGTCCCGGGGGAAATGAAGCGACTGCCCGAAGGTTTCGGGGGAATAATATTTGAGGCCGGGAGTCACCTCCGCCGCCATGGCGGCGTCGCAGACGCCGTCGCAGGCCATGTTGAAGCCCCAGTCCCCGAAGGACGGCACGTACACGTGGTACGCGACGACCGAGGAAAAGACCTTTTGCATTGTATTGTGGATGCACCAGAAGGCATCCCGCGCGAAGAGCGGCGACGTCGACTGCGTCACGAACACCCCGCCCCGGGCGAGGGAGCGACGCAGGAGGGAGTAGAATTCCACCGTGTAGAGCTTGGTGATCGTCTCGTCGTGGGGATCGGGAAAATCGGCGATGATCACGTCATACTTTTTTTTATTTCCAATCAAATAGGCGTAGGCGTCCCCCACCACGACGGTCACCCGGGGGTCCAGCAGGGAATTCCCGTTGAGTCTCTTCAGCGAGGAATTCTTTTTCGCCAGGTCGATCATGGCGGGATCGAGCTCCACCAGGGTAACGGCGGCCACGTCTCCGCATTTTATGATCTCCCTGACGGCCAGGCCGTCGCCCCCGCCGAGGACAAGGACCCGCTTGTCCGGGGCCCTGTTGAGGGACAGGGGCGGGAACACCAGCATCTCGTGGTAGCGGTACTCGTCCACGGATGAAAACTGGAGGGAGCCGTCCAGGTAGAGGCGGAAATCCTCGTCGTTCCGCGTCAGCACGATCTCCTGGTAATGGGACCGCTTCGAAAAAACGATGTCATCATAGTAGAGCCGTTTCTGCAGAATGGTGTTGATCTGGTCCGAAGAAGCGGCCAGGGCCGCCAGGATGATCATGATAATGATCGGGATGACGAAGTCGCTTTTCCGCTTGTTCTCGTAGTCTATCTTGACGATGATGATCATCGCGACACCTATGTTGAGGGCGCCGATGATGATGCTGGTGAGCATCCTCCCCAGGAAGGGAAACAGGAGGAGCGGGAACAGGAGCGAACCCGCCAGGCCGCCGATGTAATCCAGGGAAAGGACATTGGACAGGATGTCCTTCAAGGCCCCATATTTCCTGAGGATCCGCGTCACGATCGGTATTTCCAGGCCCACGAGGGTTCCGATGAGGACCAGGAAAAAGATATGGAGCATGTAATAGGATGCGGAAAAGGAAAAGAGATAGCTGAGGACCAGGACCGAAAGGCCGCCCACGAAGCCGAGGGCCACCTCAATCATGATGAAATTCTTTAATATATTTTTCGTCAGGTACCGGGACAGGTATGAGCCGAGGCCCATGGAGCTGAGGAAAAAGCCTATGGTGATGGAATACTGCTGCACCGGGTTGCCCAGGAGATAGGTCGCCAGGGAGCCCAGCACGAGCTCATAGGTTATCCCGCACAGGGACAGAAAAAAAACAGAGAATAACAGTATTCTCTGTTCGAACCGTCTCAATTCGTTTTTCAAAGGCCGGCTCTACTTGACGGCTTTTTCTTCGACTTTCACATCAGGGGTTGAGCCGATCTTCTTCTTCATGTAATCGCCGCCGGGCGCCATGAGCACGCCGGCAATAATGATGGAAATGCCGATGATAATCGCTCCCATGATAAGGCCCAGGGCCATATTCTGGTCGTCTTCGATCTCCTTCTTGACGGAAAAGGGCGATATCAGGATGACCAGTCCTATCCCGATGCCCATCATGATAATGCCCACAAGGCTGTAAATGGCAGTGTCCAGTATGCCGTGCAGCAAGCTTCCCCAATCCATAGTAGCGTTTACCTCCTGATAGATATAGCAGATTAATGATAGACTTTGTTATTTGCCGCCCCTGAACCCGCCGTAGCCGGGCCGGCCGTAATAGTATCCCGGCCGAAGGGATTTCCGCTGTTCGCGGTGCTTGGAGATGTATTTCTGGCCCGCCGTCGAATATCCCATATTGAAGTTGGATACGGCAAAGCCGCCCCCCATCAGCAGCGCCATGATCAGTATGCTCCGTATCATCGTCTTATAACCTCCCGCCTACTCAGCCACACTGAAGGGCATCGCGTTATAGGTCTTCGCCCTAGCCCGGTTGAAAAAGGCAAGGCCCGCGAGAATGACCATTATGATAATATAATACCGGTAACTCTTCACACGCTCAAGGGAAAGCCCGATGGAAGCGGTGGCCCGTGGCTTCTGGCTGGTTAGCTCAAGGAACGCGTAATACCTTCCGGCCTTTTCCAGGACGAAATCGTCGTCCACGGAGAGGTCGCTCTCGTGCCAGTACCCTTCGTCGTCGGAGCCCTCCTCGTCCCAGAAATCCCCGCTGAAGGTGTAGCATTCCACCGGCTCCCTGATGGCGTCCACCTCGTCAAAGAGGTCCTTCAGCGCGGCGGGGGTCATCTGGTGGTTGACCGCCTTCAGGAGCCGGTTTTCCGGCACCAGCAGGAACCGGAACGACTGCCATTCCAGGTTGAACTTCTGCACCGCCGGATCGACGTAGACCCGGGCATTGTAAAGGCTGTCGCCCTTCTTAAGCTCGAAGGGGCCGTAGAGCACCTCGCTCTGGTACATGGTCTGGCCGTTCTCGGTAATCGGCACGTTGCCGGCCAGGTCGAGCCTTGATTTCATGACGCCGTCCACGGGCGCCGAGGAGAGGCAGTTGACGATGGCCAGGGCAAAGGCCGCAGCCGAGCAAGCGGCATAGAGGGCCGCTTTCAGCTTGTAGTTCTTGCGCTTTGTGACCGTTTCATCGAATAGTTTCTTGTGCTCTTCGCCGCCGAAGGCCGCAACGACATCATTGTAGGAGAGCTTTTCGCCCTTCGTGATGGACACTTCTCCCTCGGACTGCTCGATGGTGAACTTCGCGCCGTCCTTCTTGAAGTCGTACATGACGGCGGGCTCGCCGATCTCGGGCTTCCAGGGAAGCTCTCCCTCGGCGTAGACGATGCGCCCCACGTAGGCCTCGTCTTTCGATATCTTCTTGCCGTCAAACTCGATGCTTGAAGGGTCGGACTCCAGGTCGATGGACTGGGGAGTGTAATCCTCATAGGAATGAACCTCCCCTTCCTCCTCGACGAAATAATGGTAGGTGCCGTCGGCAGCGACGGCGAACCACTCGTCCCAGGTGTCTTTTTCCCATTCATCCTCGTCCTGGTAACGGATCCGGCCGACTATCTCGTATTCGACCCCTTTCAGCGTCCCCTTCTTGCCCAGTTTGAATACAGAATTATCCTTGTCCGCGGTAAGATCATCGGCGAAGAGACCGTAGTATTCTTCGGTTTTCTGGTCGTATTCCTGGCCGCATGAAGAGCACTTGCCAATGGGGATGCTGACGTTTTCTTCTTCCTCGTCGTCATACTCCGAGCGGCGGCTTTTCACAAGGGCGCCGCCGCACTTGGAGCATTTCAGGGCTTTCAATTCCTGGTTATCGGTTCCCATGGAATACTCATTCCCCCTATAACGTTCAAGATTTTACAATGTCCCTGGCCAGGAGAGGCCTCCCGGTGAAGAGCTCTATCTCATCCTCCGTCGCTTCAATGGAGATCTTCTTCCCCTCGGATACGCCGTCCATGTATGTGACCTTCGTGCCCGGCTCGACGTAAAAGGAGAGCTCCCCCTCCGCGCCGGCCACTTTGGCGGTGCCCTTTTCCTTGACCATGACCTTTTTCGAGCCGATCATCACGTTCTGGCCGGCCCGCACACTTGTAATATCGGGATATTCGATGGCGTCCTCATTCTCAGTGAAGAGGGCGTAGGTCCCCTCGTCCTCGGTGAACCAGGCGGTGCCGCCGTCATATTCCAGGAACCACTCATCGAAGTGCCCCCCGGGATAGTTGTAGCGCATCCTTCCCAGGGCCGTGAAGGGCTTCCCGAGGATGGTTCCCCTGGTCCCGACCTGGAAGATCGACGGGAACTCCGCCAGCCTGGGATGCTTTCCCGTGGCGTCGAACCCGTCGCCGGCAACCTTGAGGTGCGAACCGCAGTAGCCGCAGACCAGGACCTTGCTGAACCTGTTCTTTATCTCAACCGGAGCCCCGCATGAGGGGCATTGCGTTGAAGCCATGGCGTTTCAGCCTATCCCTGCTGCGCCCCGCAGTCGGGACAGAACTTCGCCCCCGGCTGCAGCTTGGCGCCGCACTTCGTGCAGGCGCCGCCGGCCGTGTTAGCGCCGCACTCGGGGCAGAACTTGGAATTGGCCGGGATCTTGGCGTTGCACTTGGGACAGGTCATGGCCGCGACGACCATCTCCTTGCCGCAGGAGGAGCAGAATTTCGCTCCCGCCGCGTTCTGGGCGTTACAGTGCGGGCAGACAATTTTAGCGCCGGCGCCCTGCGCCGATCCGCCCATCACCTGGCCCATCATGCCGGCCATCTGCTGGCCCATGCCCACGCCCATGCCGGCTCCCATCATGCCGCCCGACATGCCGTCGCTTCCCGCCGCCTTCTCCATGGTGTCGAAGGTGCGCTTCATCTTGTAGTCGTCCTGGCCCATGATGCCGATCTCCGCCTTGTCCGCCAACGCCTTCTTGAGGCGCTTGACCGACTCGTCCTCCTGGGGCACGTTGATCGATTCGACTGCGAAGCGGACCAGCTCCAGGCCGTAGGTCGCAAAATCGTCGAGGATGTTGGCCTTGCCGGACACGCCGATCTCGTTGTAGAACTGCGCGAGCTTCAGGATGGTGACGTTCTGCTTAAGCATGAACTCCGCTATCAGGTCGGAGAGCTTCGGCAGGATGACCTGGTCCCGGAGCGTGGTTTCAACGGCTTCGGTTGAGAAGGCCTGCCAGGTGCCGATGGCCATGGTGAGAAATGACTTTGTGTCCTTGATCTTGATGGAAAAATTGCCGAAGGCGCGGATCGGCACCGCGATGTTGTAGACCGGGTCCTGGAGGTCGATGGGCTGCTTGGTGCCCCACTTCAGGTTGGGGATCTCGGTCTTGTTTACGAAATAGACTTCGGCGGGGAACGGCGACTTGCCGCCGAAGGGAAGGTTCACGAGCTTTTCCAGTATGGGAATGTTTCCGGATTTCAGGGTGTGCCTGCCCGGTCCGAGGCTGTCAAGGGCGCGGCCTTCCCTGAAGAATACCGCTTCCTGGTTTTCCATGACGATCAGCTGGGCGGCCATGGATATGGCGTTCTCCGGGAACCGGTAGATTATCTCGCCCTGTTTATTTTTCCATTCGACTACATCCAATAATGCCATTTAGATTACCTCCAGTAGTACATTTTTTCGCTCGTCGAAATTCTTTTCAAAGGCGCGCAGGGTATCGGCAATGCCGCCGATGGCGGCGCCAGCGGCTTCCGGCGCGGCGGCGCGCAGCTCGCTCACCTTTTTATCCAGTTCATCGAGGGCCGAGATAAGCCTCCAGTCGTATTCCAGGAGCCTGTTCTTGTCGTCCTCTGATATGGTCATGCTTGACAGGGCGGCCGCCCTTCCGAAATCGGCGTGCCGGCACTTCCTGATGACCGTTTCCATCTTCATGGCCAGTGAATCGAGATCGCCGAGGCAGTCCCTCACCTGCTTTTTCTCCATCTCGACCATCTTGGCGTTCACCTCGTTCTTGAAGCCGAGGATCCTGTCGGCCAGCAGCTCCCTGACGATCTTGTCGGCGGCGTAGCTTTCGGCCTTTTCGACGTATCCCTTGAATCCGGGCAGCTTCACGGTGATCCTGTCGATCAGATCACGGTTATCCTGGATCTTCTTCTTGAGATTATCAAGATTTGGTTGCATATGCCTCACTCTTTTCCTTTTTAAAATAATGGCGTGTTGCTTGCAAATAATTCCCCGGGGAATCTCCGTTCCGGCTCCATTGTTCCGGGCGAATCCCCATCGCGCTATTTTGACCGGCAACAGCCTTGACCGATTTGTTCTTAAAAATAATCAATCAGGTTACTTAAGTCAAGAATCAAGTGAATTAGTTACAATATTATTTATAATAAAAAGCATATAAAACAGCGAGTCAAGAAATAAAGGGGCCGGGTCGATAAATATTTGAAATGCGACATATTGGACTCAGCCCGAAATATCATCGCTGTTTTGCAGCTCCTCCTGGATCCTGGTGAGCAGGTCCAGGTACTCTTTCTGCGCCTCCAGGAACATCATGATGGTCTCATTCCCGGAGACAATGCGCCCCAGGCTCTCCAGGTTTTCGAACTCGTACTTTTCGATGATATCCGCCCTCTCCTGGCGCTCCTTTATGGTGCGGACGAGATTCACGTACTCATCGAAGAGCCTGGCTGAATCGGCATCGGCAAGGAGCGACTCGGACAGGCTGGTGTAATTGCGGTATATCTCCGTGTCGCGAATGAGCCGTCCCAGCTCCACGGCCTGTTTCAGTATGGTTTCCGTCGAATCGTCCATGCTCTACTACTGCCGGCGGGCAGCAAATATTGCAAGATTATTTTAATGATAATATTTAAATTGCATCCATGACCGCGGAGGACCCATGGGTGAATACCCCATAATACTGTTTGACAATTTATACACGGTATTCTATTTTTACTATCATATCATCCCGGTGGCTTGAACCGGGATCATCGATCAGAACAATTTACATGTTACGGAGACATCAATGGCAGAACCAAAGGAAATACTGGAAGACGAAAATAAAATAGACACGGTCATCGCCGACGACATCGCCTTCAAGGGGAATCTCAAGTTCAAGAATTCGTTGAAGATCAAGGGAACCTTCGAGGGAAAGATCGAGACCGAAGGCCAGCTCATCGTGGGGCGCGAGGCCAAGGTCAGCGCCGATGTCAGGGCCAGCGAGGTCAACGTGAGCGGCGTTTTCAGCGGCAAGATAAAGGCGTCGCGGAAGATCGAGCTGTTCAAGAAAAGCAAGACCAGCGGCGACCTGGTCGCCCCGGAGCTCACCATAGAGTCGGGCTCTATCTTCAACGGCACCTGCATCATGGAGGAAAAAAACTGACGCACCGCACCGTCATGAAAGAATTATCCATCCGCCTTCTTGTCGTCTCCCTGCTGCTGCTGGGCCTGGCCCTGCCGGTGCGAGGCGACGACGGGGCCGAGTCGCCCCCCAACGCGTCTTTCGGGTTCGCCGGGTCCTACGGCTGGTACCGCAACTGGGAGCGCAAAGGGGGCGACATGATCATGAAGTATGATTTCACCACCGGATACGGCGGCGGCCTTGTGTTCGAGAAGATGTTCAACAACACTCTGGGCATACATTCCGGACTCTGGTTCAATAATATCGAGCTCATCTACAGGCTGAAGACGCCCATCACCTCCGCCAACATCGACCTGATGTCCCTGTATTACACAAAACTGAACATAAAGGGATGGACCATAAGCCTTCCCCTTTCCCTGGTGACGTCCCTGAACGCCTCCATCTTCTCGTTCCAGATACACACCGGAATCAAGTACACCCATATCGTCACCTCCGAAATGACGCACAACAATCCGGTGCTGAAAATATACAAGAAAAAAATGGATATGCTGAGCCTGATTAACCAGTCTCAGTTCGGCATCACCGTGGGCCTGTTTTTCAGATTCAGGACGGCGCCCTTCGTAGACCTGTTCTTCGGAGCCGAGGGGGAGCTTTACGTTACGGAGCTGCTTAGAACGAACAGCAACCTGGCCCATCTCTTCGGCCTGACAGGCCAGGCCGGGATGATGTTCAGGACTAATATTTTTCCTATTCCCGCTACTGCGGGGCAGGCTTCTCTTTAAATACTTCACCAGTATCGGTGTCCGTCTTTAATGATTCTATTCTTCTTGCTGGTGCAGGAATCAAGTTTTTTCTTGCCTTTAACCAAGGCAGGGTGGTGACCGAGGGTCGGTCGGCACTTATGAAAGGGAGGGGGTGTCACCGCGGACACCCCCTCCCTTTCGATCCCTCCCCCCGCGCCGCCTCAATGGCATGCGCATTTTGTCCATCCTGGACGCGCATGCAGGCGCGCATCCATGCGCGTTCCCACAGGGGCTATGGGTTAATGTCATTTATTGCTTTTTGGTTTATCTGTTTTTGATAACAAGTGATTGTCTTTTTGTTTTTGAAGAGTGTGGTAACAACACTACTCCTTTCGCTCCGGAAGCCCCGTCCTGGGGCATCCTCGCGACGCCGGCCCTCCTGGCCGGCGATGCCAGATAAACATAATTATTCACTATACCGGCCCCAAAAACATCCGCCCGACGGGCGGATACTGATAGGCGCTTGTTGTCTGAGCCCTCACCGAACGAAGCGAAGCAGAGTGAATGAGGGCGAGTTAAGCGCCAAGCCCGTCGCGGCGCCTGAGCGACCGGGAGGGAGGAGCGCGAGGAGGGAGGCCGCGAAGGCCTTCATCCTCGCTATTCCCCTCTGCTCCGTGGAAAAGGAGCAATAAAAAAAGCTGCCCCAAGGGGCAGCTTTTTTATTGATATGCAATCGAGTCTTAGAGCTTCTCTTTGATCTGGGGAATGACCTCGAAGAGGTCGCCCACGATGCCGTACGCCGCGATGTTGAAGATCGGGGCTTCCGGGTCCTTGTTGATGGCGACGATGCACTTGGAGCCTTTCATGCCGGCAACGTGCTGGATGGCGCCGGAGATGCCGCATGCCAGGTAGAGGTCCGGAGCAACGGTCTTGCCGGACTGGCCGACCTGACGGGCCGCATCGGTCCAACCGGAGTCGACCACCGGCCGGGAAGCGGCGTATTCGCCGCCCATCTTCTGGGCGAGGCTGACGATGAATTCCTTGTACTTGTCGGCGTCTTTGCATCCGCGGCCGCCGGATACGATGATCTTGGCCTGGGAAATGTCAACGGCGCCCGCCATCGTCTCGATGATGCCCTTGGACTTGGTGCGCACATTGGCGATGTTCGCGGAAACCGCGGTCACCGCGCCGGCCCCGCCGGCCGCTTCCATGTCAAAAGCGCCCTTTTCGAAGGTGGCGACGAACTTGTCGGTATTGACGGATTTTTCTTCCTGGATCTTTCCGTTGTAGGTGTTCCGGGTGAAGACGACCTTGCCGCCGTCCACGCGGGCCTTGTTGCAGTTCGATACGATGCCGGCGCCGATCGCCATGGCGACCTTGGCGGCATAGTCGACGCCGTCATAGGAGTGGGCGATCAGGACGCCTTTGACATCCTGGGATTCCACAACGGCCTTGATCCCCTGGGTGTAACCGTCTGCGTTGTAGCCCTCGACAGCGGCATTGGCCACGCAAAAAACGGTGGGGATATATTTCGCGACTTCCTTTGCCAGGGCGTCGTCTTTCGCCATGATGGCGGCCGCGGGCTCGGCGCCCATTGCGGACGCGATCGCTTTCGCTGCCTTGCAGAGCTCAAGGGTGGCGTCAGTCAGTTTTCCATTTCTGTGTTCAGCTATAGCTAATATCTTTGCCATTGTTCCGTCCTCCTTATATCACCTTGGCTTCATTCTTTAATTTCTCAACGAGCTTCGCCGCTGCGGTCGCCGGATCGCCCTGAATGATTTCCGCCTTGTGCTCGGATACAGGGAAGAACATCTTTATGAAATCGGTCTTTGACGCCGCGGAAGCGCCGATGTCGGCGGCTTTCTTGACATCGAGCCGTTTCTTCTTGGCTTTCATGATGCCCGGAAGGGTCGGATACCGGGGCTCGTTGATGCCTGATTGCACCGTGAGGACCGCCGGGGCGTTCATTTCGAGGACTTCGTTCAGCCCGCCTTCGAGCTCACGGTTCACCGTGAGGGCGGCGCCGTTCACTTCCAGCTTCTTGACGTTGGTGCAGTGCGGCCAGCCCATCAGGTCGGCCAGAGTAACGCCGGTAACGGCAGCCTGGTCGTCTTCGGCCTGTACGCCGGTGAGGACGAGCTCAACGCCGCCGATGCTTTCAATGGCTTTCTGCAGGGTCGAGGCAACGACAAAATTGTCGCCGGCTTCAACCGCGGGGTCATTCACATGGATGCCCCAGTCCGCGCCCATCGCGAAGGCCTGGCGGATGTCCTTGGCCGCGCGCTCGGGACCGCAGGTAACGATAACGACTTCCCCGCCGAACTTCTCTTTCAGTTGCAGAGCTGCTTCAACGGCGTAGTTATCGAAATCATTGATTTTGAAAGCGATCTGTGATTCATCGATTTTTTTGTCTTCAAGGATTTTGAACTTGGATTCCATGTCAGGAACCTGTTTTAGACAGACAGCTATCTTCATCTCCTTACTCCCTTTTTTTAAAATTTTACGAACCTTTGATTTATATATAACACCTGTGCGTGTAGTTCGCTCCCCGTTAGCGCCTGCGCATACCGGATTTTGATTGGCTGCCGATAAAAAGCTGAGTATAGCTATTGTCGAACATTCTTGAAAACATATATTTAATTGTCAATATTAATAGGAACGAATGGTTGATTTTTAACGGATTTTGGGGATACATTCGTCTGCTAGCCCCGGGTTTAAACCCGGGGCTAGCAGACGCTAACGAAGAATTTCTTTTACCTTCTCCGCCAGATCCTCTTTTTTAACCTTCATCACATCCCCGCCCCTGCGGAGCTTCACTTCGGCCTCCCCGGTCTGGAAGTAGTTTTTCCCGATTGTGATGCGCACCGGCAGGCCCACCAGGTCCGCGTCGGCGAACTTGACGCCGGGACTGGCCTTCCGGTCGTCATAGAGGACTTCAAACCCGCCGGCGGCGAGGAGCTCATATATTTCGTCGGTTTTTTTGATATAGTCATCGGCCTTACCCAGGCCCACCAGGTGGATGTCAAAGGGCGCCAGGGAAACCGGCCAGATGATCCCCTTGTCGTCATTATGCTGCTCAACCACGGCGGCCATGGTGCGGTTCACGCCGATGCCGTAACAGCCCATGATGGGAGTCACCTCCGCTCCCTGTTCGTTGAGGACGCTGACCTTCATCGATTTAGTATATTTATAACCGAGCTTGAAGATATGACCCACCTCGATCCCCTTTTTCACGTACATGGCCGCGCCGCACTTGGGGCAGGAATCCCCCTCCTCCGCGCAGGTGATATCGGCCTCTTCCTTTATAATAAAATCGCGGCCCGGGTTGACGCCGTCGAAATGGACATCCTTCTTGTTTGCCCCGGTGATGCCGTTAACGACGCCTTTGACGGATATGTCGAAAATGATCCTGATGTTCTTCTTCGTCACGGGACCGGCGAACCCGACGGGCGCGCCGGTGACTTCAGTAACAACGGTATCGGGGGCCAGCTCAAGGCTGGCCGCGCCGGCGGCCCGGGCCAGCTTCAACTCATTAATCTCGCGGCTCCCCGGCACAACGGCCATAACCGGCTTGCCGTCTGCCAAGTAGATGATGCTTTTTAAAAAGCGATCGCCGGAGCAGTTGAAGAACTTCACCAGGTCGTCGATGGTCTTCACGTCCGGCGTGGCCACCTCGACCAGGTCCTTCGGCGCTTCGGAACCGGCCGCGGCGGGGCGGCCATACTCGGCCTTCTCGCGGTTGGCCCGGTACCCGCAGGCGTCGCAGAGGAGGAGCGACTCCTCTCCCACTTCTGAAGCCACCATGAATTCCTCGGAGTTGCTCCCGCCCATGGAGCCGGTGTCGGCCTCCACCGGGATCGTCTCGAGGCCGCAGCGCTCGAACACGCGGCGGTAGGCGGCCCGCATCGCCTGGTACGACTCCTCCAGGCCCTTCTCGTCCATATCGAAGGAATAGGCGTCCTTCATGATGAATTCCTTGCTGCGGATCACGCCGAAGCGGGGGCGGATCTCGTCGCGGAACTTGGTGTTGATCTGGTACACGTTGACCGGCAGGTCGCGGTACGACGAAATGAGGCTGCGCACGGCGGCGGTGAAGGCCTCCTCGTGGGTCGGGGCCAGGGCGTATTCCATGGCGTTGCGGTCGCGGATGCGGAACATCTCCGGGCCCATCGTGTCCCACCGGCCCGACTCCTTCCAGAGGTCGGCGTTGGTGAGCTCCGGCATCAGGCACTCCAGCGCGCCGGCCCGGTCCATCTCCTCCCGCACGATGCCGATGATCTTGCGGAGCACCCGCCAGCCCAGGGGCAGGTACACGTACATGCCCGCCGATTCCTTGCGGATGAGGCCGGCCCGCATCATCAGGCGGTGGCTCAGGACCACGGCGTCGGAGGGGTCTTCTTTCAACGTGGGGAGTATGTATCGGGATAATCTCATGGCTGCACCTGCTCTGATTCATTTATATTTCCCCTCACCCCCCAGCCCCCTCTCCCATTAAGAATTGAAGAAAGGAGAGGGGGAGCTTGTAGAGGAGCCCTCTCCTTTTTCCCAAGCTTCATGGGAGAGGGCGCGCCGGAGGCGGGGTGAGGGAACGTCCGCAAACGGATAAAAAAACTTCTTGCATTCCATAATCATTGCACGGGAAAATCCATGTCAATACTTTTTGAGTGCCCATGAAACGAATCGCCATTATCAATCCTGACGCGTCCGGGGAAATCATCGGCAATCTAAAGAAAATGGATATCGAGCCGATCCCGATTCCGAAAACCGATCGGGTCGATGCGCCCCTGGCCGGCCATCCGGACATACAGGTTTTCGTTCACGGGGAGCGTGTCTTCTGCCACCCCGATATTTCCCTGTCATTCGTATCGGCATTGGAACAATACGCGGAAGTGACCATCTGTTCAACGAAGCTCCTAAAGGCATACCCGGGCGACGTTCCCTATAACATCGCCTGCGCGGGCCCCTGGGCCTTTAAACATCCGGTAGGCTCTGACCCCCTTGTTGAAGAGTATCTTCTATCAAAAAACATCGCAGCCGCGGCCGTGAACCAGGGCTACGCCAGGTGCTCCACCCTCATTGTCGACGATTTATCCATCATCACAGCCGACGTGTCGATACACAGGGCGGCTTTGTCCAGGGGTCTCGTATCGCTCCAGATCGTACCGGGGCACATCGACTTGCCCGGGTACGGGTACGGGTTTATCGGGGGCGCCACCGGGCCCTGTGACGCCATGGTGCTCTGCTCCGGCGCCCTGGCCCATCATCCCGATTACGGCGCCATTGCGGATTTTATCGAGAGCCGGGGAAAAAAAATCGTCCCCCTCGGCACATCCCGTGCCGTTGACCTGGGGACGATTTTCGTGCTCTGACGGGGTTGTCTCGAATAGCCCCGCCGGATGTCAAGGGGTCGCTATTTAGCCAGCAGGAACGTCGTGTTGAATTCGACGAAGGTCTTGGCCACCATGTCGCGCACGGTGATCTTCACGAAGCAGGTGCCGCCTTTCTGCACCGAGCCGATGGGGATCTCGAAATACATCGGCACCACATCCTCGGCGCCCGTGGAGCCGTCAATGAGGTTCTTTTTGTCGAGGCTCAACTGGGGAACGCTGAGATCGGCCTGGACTACCACCTGGCCCTGGTCATTGGCCTCAAGCCCTTTCATCTCAAGGTTGATGAAGACGCTCTCACCCGCCTTGAAGGTCTTGTCCTCTTTCGCGGGACCGTACTTTTCCAGGGAGATAGTGGACAGGCTTATCTTGATCTTGTCTGACTTAACGAATTTCGCAGCAGATTTATCCTGAGCGAAGGCCGATACCGCAAAGACAACGACAAAAAAAAGAGCTAGTTTTTTCATTGCATTCTCCATAGATTTATTTTATCTTTTATCGGGCATCAGGGCCGACCTACCGGATAAAGATTTATCATTATCAGACTTGTTGCATAACCCAACAATCAGCATATTACTGATTATAAGCAGCCATAGAACAAGTCAAATACATCTATCCATTACCATAATCAAAACGTTCATATTTTTCAACTTTTTTTTGTTAAACTGGACAGGATTAAACTTCAAAAAGGATTGACTTGTACTAGCGTGCAGAGTAATGATAAATTGAAAAGAAGGTCTTCATGGTCGCTCTTATTACGGATTTCGGATACACCGACCACTTTGTCGGCGTCGTCAAGGGCGTGATTAAAAGCCTGTCCCCCGGCGTCGACATCATCGACATAAGCCACTCCGTTCAATCTTATTCGATCCTGAACGCCCAGTTCATCCTGCACTCGTCGTACCGGTTTTTCCCGGAGGGAACAGTCTTCTGCGTCATCGTCGATCCCGGCGTGGGCACCGGCCGCGAAGGGATCATTGCGTCGGACGGCCGGTACCGGTTCGTCATGGCCGACAACGGCGTCATCTCCGCGGTGATGTCCGATATCACCGCGGTGTACCACATCGACATGTCGCTGTTCAAAAAGGCCTCCCGCACCTTTCACGGCAGGGACGTTTTCGCCCCGGTCGCGGCCGGTCTCGCCCGGGGAGCGAAGCCCGAAGAATTCGGGACCCCGGCGGTATCGGTAATACAGAGTGACTTCCCGCGGTTCTCTGCATCGGGGAACGCCCTGACCTGCCTCATCCTCCATATCGATAAATTCGGCAATGCCATAACGTCTCTCCCGGTAAATACAATTGACTTTGAGGCCTGCTCATTGTATTCGGTCTCTTCAGAGCGATACCGGATCAAATCGATCTGCGTGCGCGCCTACGGCGACCTCTTCAAGGGGCAGTGCGGCATGTTACGGGGGAGCTCCGGGTTTATCGAGCTGACCCTGCGCGAGAGATCCATCGCGGAGAAGTACGGGATGGCCATAGGGGACGAGCTGACCCTGGCGCCACTGGGGTCAGAGCAGGCTCCGTCGCCATGAGCGCCGCCTCACCCCCCGGCCTGATGCCCCCCCTGTCCCCCGTAGGGGGCATGTGGGAAGGTGTTTATAATAGTATTGACCAAATGATTTATGTACTATACGTGCGACAATATAAGTTCATTTTAGCATTGAGATTATAGTAATAATGAATAATTTTTTTAATTCACGCCCCCTCAGGGGGACGGGGGGGTCGCTATTCCAATGAACAACCACGCACCGGTCCCCACCCTGGAGGAATGCTACGAGATCATGAGGCGCTACGGCATGCGGGATAACATCATGCGCCATTCCGAGCAGGTGATGAACGTCGCCATGGCCCTGGTGGCCCACCTCAGGGTCCCGGACATCATACAGGACAGCCTGGTAATGACGGCCGCCCTCCTCCACGACATCGCCAAGACCAGGACCATCGAGACCAAGGAGATGCGCCATGACCTGATCGGCGGCGAGATCATGCGCGAGCTGGGCTACGACGCCATCGCGGAGATCGTCGATTCCCATGTCGTGTTCGAGGGCTTCAAGCCCAAGGGAGACCTGGAGGCGCGGGAGCTGGTCTTCTACGCGGACAAGCGTGTCATGCATGACACCATCGTGTCGATAGACGACCGCGTCGACGACCTGGTCAAGCGCTACGGGATCAACCAGCACATCATCACCCTGATCACCGAGAACAAGTCCTTCGTCCTTGCGGTCGAAAAAAAGATACAGGGCTTTCTCACCCGCGACATCGAGGAGATCGTGGCGGCATTATGCTGAGCTGCTGCGTCCTTGACTGCTATGTGGACGAGCCGGCATGCTTCGGCGTCCCTCCCTTCGTATCGCCCTACCCGCGCTATATTTACGGCGCCCTGTCTGAGGCGGGGGTCGACGAGGGCCATATCCACTGCCTCACCATCGACTCCCTCCGGAACGGCGATTACCGGTTCGAACGCTCCTACGACATGGTGTTTCTCGTCGGCGGCGCCGTGGTCCCCGGCCGCTACCTGGGTAGCAGGATCGGCACCGCCGCCGAGATCCGGCGCATAGCGGAGCGGAACCCGGGACAGCGGATCGCCATAGGCGGCCTCATAAGCTATGTTCTGCCGGGCGGCGACAATGTCACGCTCGTTCGCAATGACATCGAGAAATACGCCCGCCATTTCGCCGGCGGCGGAGAAGAGGACGAGCGGCGCACCGCCCCGGAGATCGCCCGATGGGCCGTTCTGGGAGCCGGATCGGTCCGCGCGCACCCGCGCTTTCCGGACATCATCTGCGAGATCGAGACATCCCGGGGCTGTCCCCGCCGGGGCCACTGCTCCTTCTGCTCCGAGGGGCTCTTCGAAAGAGTGGAATTCCGCGAACCGGAAGATGTCATCGCGGAGATCGACGCCCTCATCAGGGCCGGCGTGTCCCGCTTCAGGCTCGGGCGCCAGGCGGACATCTTGCAGTACAAGTCCGACTGCGCCGGCTTCACCGGCGGTTTCCCCAGGCCGGTGCCCGGGCCGATCGGGGAGCTCCTGTCGGAGCTGCGGGCCAGGAAAGAGAGGGGCCTCATATCAGTCCTCAATATCGACAACGCCAATCCGGGGACCATCGCCGCCTTTCCCGATGAATCGTCATCGATCCTGAAAGACCTGGCGGCGACGGTCACGCCGGGGGACACCATGGCGCTGGGGATCGAATCCTTCGATGAAGAGGTTGTTCGCAGGAACAACCTGAAGGTCTTTCCCAGGGAGGCCCTTCGCGCCATCGAGATCATCAATGGCATCGGCGGCGCAAGGATTGACTCCATCCCGTCGCTTCTTCCGGGAGTTAACCTTCTCCACGGCCTCGACGGCGAGACAGTGGAAACCTTTGAGAAAAACTACCGCTCTCTGTCCGAGATCCTGGAGCGGGGGCTCCTGGTGAAGAGGATCAACATCCGCCAGGTCATTCCCTTCCCCGGCACGCCGGCCCATGCGAAAAAATACGCACCCTCCAAAAGCGTCGAGAACCGCTTCACCTATTATCGCGACAGGATCCGATCCGAAATAGAGCATCCCATGCTGGTCAATATCTATCCGCCGGGCACCATACTGCGGCAGGGCCAGGTCCTTGAAACACAGGCCGGATATTCCTACGCAAAACAGATCGCAAGCTATTCCATAACATTGAAGATCCCGATGGAGCTTCCCCTGATGAGCTTTCACGACGTCGTGATCATTTCCCATCGCGAGAGATCGCTGATGGCCCTCCCGTTTCCAATTAATATCAATACCCTGCCGCAGAAAGCCCTGGAGCTGATTCCCGGCATCGGTAAAAAGGGTGCCACCGATATTATTCTAAGGAGACCCTTTGCCTCCCTTGAACAGGCTTCCGCGTATCTGAACAATGTCTCTATTGATATAAAGAGATCCATGATTGTGTAGCCTGTTGATCTATGCTCTGACCCCCTCTCACCACGAGGGGCATTGTCCTGGTTATGGTTAGAACCAGGAAGCTTCCTAAAAAAAACACCTGACTTGAATTAATTAAAAAAATTTTAATGAATAATTATTTATGTACACAATTATCATGCAATAATATATACATTAATATATTTTTGTGCATTTCAAATCAAAATTTTTTTGCCTTGGTATACAATATACTCAAAAAAAGCCCGCATAGGTGGGTTTTTTAGTTGACATTTTTCAAGGTATTAATTACTATATACTCATAAATGAGAACACAAGAGTTAAAACTAATAACACCCAATGGAGGTCTTAAATGAAAAAACTATTTGTGCTGGCCATCGTGGCTTTCGCAATGACCATGATCGGCTGCGATACTTCAAAGAAAAAGGCCTTTCCCCTTTTCAGTACTGATTCGGCCAATGTTGAATCAACCACTGTGACAGAGAAAGGCGGAACGACCGTGGATGAAACGACGGCCGAAGTCACGACGGCGGAAACGACGCAGGAAACCGGGACCGAGGTGAAAACAGAAACCACGGCCGAAGTGAAAACTGAGACCAAGACTGAAACCGCGAAGGAAGAAACCACGCCGGCAGCGGAGACGGAAAAAGTCGCAGACGAAAACAAGGACACGACTTCAGAAGAAAAGTTCGAGTATTCCACGGTGAAGAACCTCGACTTCGACCTTACCATCATGGCTGACGCGACCACGGCGGTGGGCAAAGCCAATATCAACGTCTCGACGAACGGCGAAGCCGTTTCAGCTTCGATCACGGACGCCGCCGGCAAGGCCGCCTTTAAATCCACGGTGAGCCAGACCTGCGCCGCCATCGATATCGTCATAGAGCACCCGGAATATGAAACCAAGACCGTCACGGTCGACAAGGTCCAGGACCTCGCGACGATAGCCCGTGTCATCTATCTCGAGAAGAAGAAAACGGCCGACACTGTGGCTGATGCCGATAAAGACGGCGTTGCCGACGACAAGGACCAGTTCCCCGATGATCCGAAATACATCGCCGCCGTGTCCAGCGAGTACACCATCGCCTTCGAAGACCTGTATCCGAACAAGGGCGACGCGGACTTCAACGACCTGGTCGTGAAATTCGGGATCATGGAGTATATCGATCCCCAGAACAAGATCAGCAAGATCAACATCAGGAGCAAGGTCCTCGCGGCCGGCGCCGGTTACCAGAACAAGTTCTACATCTCCGTGCTGGGAAAGGACTATTGCCTGATCGAAGACCCGAAGAAAGACCTGGGCTAGAAATGGAACAGCAAGAAGAATGAAACATTTGTCAACGCGAAGGTTCACTCCCTTGACATAATCTTCGAAACCCCGGTCTCCCGGACCGACATCGCCCCGATGCCGTACGATCCGTACATCATGGCGAACAGCGACAAGAAGAACCAGGTACACCTTCCCTTCGTGACCACCAAGTGGACCGGCAAGGTTCTCGACACCGACAAGTTCCCCTGGGCGGTCCTGGTGCCGGACGAGTGGATGTGGCCTTATGAGGGCGGCTCGATCTTCAAAGCCTACCCGGAATTCGAGAAGTGGTACCAGTCAGGCGGAAAGGAATACCAGAACTGGTATGGCAATCCCGACACCGCCTATACCTTCCCGGTTCCCGGAAGCTCGGCCCTGACCGCCTACCTCCTGAAGAACAGGCAGGTGACCAGCATCGCAGCCATCAGCAGCCTGATCGGGATCATGATAGCCGCCGTGGTTATCATCAACATCCGGAGAAGGAAACTGAGCCAGAAATAGCCAGGATGAACCGATAGCGATAAAACGAGAGGGCTGCCCTGAAGGACAGCCCTCTTTTTTTTATATTCCACCACCATGGGCATTTCGGCCCCCTGTCCGAGTCAAAATTTCTTCCGCTCCCGGTTGTGGTTCAGCCGGTTCATGATATACAATGCGGCGTAGGCGCCGATGAAGCCGGCGATGACATTGACCCCGATGCCCCGCGAAAGGAACTCGAGGACCATCACCGAGATGTTGTAAAAGAGGTAATCAAGGATATAACCGCCGATGATGGCGCCGATGAATCCGACCACCAGGCCTCCGATATATCCTCCGAAGAGGTCCCTTTTCCTGATGTTATAGTATATGAATGATACGATGGCGCCCAGGCCCAGGAATATGGCGATGGCAATCACAACCTTTAAAAAATCACGTAAACCTTCCATAATAATACCTCAAAAATAATAATAGACTTGTTGCGAAACTGGCGTCTCGCACTCGCAGGCGGCCCCTGCGGGGGCTTTTTAAGGGGCTTCGCCCCTTGACCCCGATAAAAACAAGTTATGCAACAAGTCTAATAATTTACCTTTAGTAAACCAGAACCCCCCGTTGTCCACTTAAAAAAATAATTCCCCCTTCCCTTCACGCAGCACGACCGGATTTCCATCGGTCAGGTCAATGACGGTCGACAGCTCGGAGACCTTGGGACCGGCGTCGATGACCAGGTCCACCTCGTTCCGGTATATCTTCTCAAGGTCCTTCGGGTCCACGATATACTCGCCGGTGGAGGTGCTGACGCTGGCGGACATTATGGGCCGCCCCAGGGTGCGCACCAGATCAAGGGCTATGTTGTTGTCCGGTATGCGCACGCCGATGGTCTTCTGGTTGGTAATGGCCACCTTCGGCACCAGCTTCGTGGCGTTGAATATGAGCGTATAGGGGCCCGGGAAGGCCTTTTTCATTATCTTGAAGGCCCGGTCCGATATATTGCGGGCATAGGCGCTGATCTCGGAAATATCGCTGAAGATGAAGCTGAGTGGCTTGTTGCGGCCTATGTGCTTGATCCAGTAGATCTTCTCGATGGCGCGCTTGTCGGTGATGTCGCACCCGTAGGCGTACACGGTGTCGGTCGGGTACACGATAACGCCCCCCTCCCTCAACACCTCAACGGCCTTGTCTATGAGCCGTTTCTGGGGGTTTTGTTCATTTATGACGAATATCATGCTGCCTGTTCTTTCAAGGACTCCCGTTGAGCACATGGGAGAAACTCCTTCCTAATATTATTGTAAATTTACTTTTTTTTCTATCCGGTATTGGCCACAACAATTCTTGAATGATCTCTCGCAGAGGCGCTGAGACGCAGAGATTAATATTGTTTTCCCATTTTTCTCTGCGCCCCTGCGGCTCTGCGAGAACCAAGTGTAAACTTCACGCGGCCAAGATTACTATCAACGCATAATTGTATCAATGTTTCAAACATCAACACACATTTACATTATCGTAATATAGGTAATAAAATATTATTAAACAAAATTGTATTATAGGCCGGAAGGTGTAGAGAAAATAAAAGGCTTTTGCAGGAGTGCGAGCTGCAAAAGCCTTCAACCTGGTAAATTTTATGATAGGAGTGTATCAATAATAATCATTACTATGATCGGAAGGGAGGCGAAAATACTTAATAGTTTTTGCGAAAAAAATTAAAAAATCCGGCCCCTCACCCGCTCTCCGCGCACGCCGAGCGCTTTTTGGCCTTCCTGGCCACGCTCGGCACTGCGACCTCCTGTCGGGAGCCTCTCCCATTAAGCTCGGAAAAAAGGAGAGGGTTTCTGTAATAACGGCCTACATCTGCCTCCCCTTCTCCTTTCTTCAATTCTTAATGGGAGAAGGGGCCGGGGGATGAGGGTATAAAAGATCCCACAGCACTGATGCGGTCCCTGGGGGATCCAGGGGCATATCTGAACCATCTAAAAAAATGCTTGCCATATTAAAATCATCGCCCATCCTAATTATGCACATCAAGGAGGCCCTATTCAATGAAGAAATTCCTTATATTGCTGCTATTGCCGGCGGTCCTGTACTGCAACGGAAAGCCCAGGATCCAATTCGAGAAAACCGAACACAACTTCGGCAGGCAGGAGCAGAACATCGAAGTCAAACACGTTTTCGCGTTCAAGAACGCCGGTGACGGCACATTGGTGATAGACAAGATCTCGGCCGGATGAGGCTGCACCGGCGTCCTTCTTTCCAAGAAGGACATCCCTGCCGGAGGCAGCGGAGAAATAGAAATAACGCTTAAAACCGGAAACCATTCCGGAAAACTGACCAAGTCAGTCATGGTATACACCAACGACCCGGAGCAGAACACGATCAAGCTGATGCTGACGGCCGAGGTGAAATAAACAGGATGGCGCCATGGGCAACCTGAAAACGATGCCCGGGTCCCCCCTTCCCCTGGGGGCCCATGTCACGAAAGACGGCATACAGTTTTCGATCTTCAGCAGGCACTGCTCGACGGTGACCCTTCTCCTCTTTGAATCCGATAAAGCGGATTCTCCCTATATCGAGGTGCCGCTTGACCCGGATCTCCACCGGACCGGGGACATATGGCACATCCTGATAGAGGGCCTGCCGGAACGGCAGATCTACGGCTACATCATCGACGGCCCCTACGAGCCGGACAAGGGGCACCGCTTCAACAAGAACAAGCTGCTCCTGGATCCCTGCGCCAGGGCCATAACCGGGACGCGCCGGTGGGACCTCACCATGGCCCAGGGCTACAATGCCGGCTCTCCCGACCTGGACCTTTCATTCTCATCCGCCGACAGCAAACCCTTCATGCCCCGGTGCATAGCCCTGGACAGGCCCCGGATCCTCCACGGCATGCCGCTGCGCATACCGGAGCGCGACTATATCATCTACGAGCTCCACGTGAAGGGATTTACCTGCCACGGATCCTCCGGTGTGGGCAGTCCCGGCACCTACCGGGGCCTCATGGAAAAGATCCCCTACCTGAAAGAGCTGGGCATCAACGCCGTGGAGCTGATGCCGGTCCAGGAGTTCGACGAGGACGACAACACGAACATCAATCCCTTCACCGGGAAGAGGCTCAAGAACTTCTGGGGCTACAACACCATGGCCTTTTTCGCGCCCAAGGGCTCCTACTCCTCCTCCGGCGCCATGGGCGAACAGGTGGCCGAATTCAGGGACCTGGTCCACGCCTTTCACGGCGCGGGGATAGAGGTGATCCTCGACGTGGTCTTCAACCATACAGCCGAGGGGGACGAGACCGGGCCGACCATCTCGTTCCGGGGCATAGACAATTCGATCTATTACATACTCGATAAGGACCCCCGGTTCTATACCAACTTCTCCGGGTGCGGCAACACCTTCAACTGCAACAATCCCCTGGTGCGGGAATTCATCCTCGAGGTCCTCCGCTACTGGGTCATCGACATGAACGTCGACGGCTTCCGCTTCGACCTGGCGTCGATCCTGGGGAGGGACCAGAGCGGCAGCATCATGAGCAATCCGCCCCTGATAGAGGTCATCGGCGAAGACCCCATACTGCGGAACACCAAGATCATCGCGGAGGCCTGGGACGCCGCCGGCGCCTACCAGGTGGGGGAATTCCCCGGGCGGTGGGCCGAATGGAACGGCAAGTACCGCGACGACATCCGGAGGTTCTGGCGCGGCGACAGGAACGTGGTCGGCTATTTCGCCACCCGCGTCACCGGCAGCTCGGACCTGTACGGCTCCTCGGTGAAGGGCCCCCTGCAGAGCATCAACTTCGTCACCTGCCATGACGGTTTCTCCTTGAACGACCTGGTGAGCTACCGGAAGAAGCATAACGCCGAAAACGGCGAGGAGAACGCCGACGGAGAGAACCACAACCTGAGCTGCAACCTGGGCGTGGAGGGACCGGACGCGACAAAGCTCATAACCAGGATGCGCTCCCGCATGATCCGGAACTACCTGTCCACCCTTTTTCTGTCGCAGGGAATCCCGATGATGCTGGGGGGCGACGAATTCAGGAGGACCCAGAAGGGAAACAACAACGCCTACTGCCAGGACAACGATATCTCCTGGGTCGACTGGGACCTGATGGAGCTCAACCGTGACCTCCTTCGATTCACGAGGGAAATGATTCGGTTCAGGAAGGAGCACCCACTCCTCAGGAAAGGGAGCTTCTTCTCCGGCGAAGCCACCGGCGGCAGGTCCCACCCGGACATAAGCTGGCACGGGTTCCGCGTCAATGAGCCGGACTGGGGCGTCGACAGCCGCTCCATCGCCATGCTCATCTGCGGGGAATACGCGGAAACGACTGAAGGGAGGGCCGACAGCGACATCTACATGATATTCCACAGCGGAAGGGTCAACCGGAAATTCGAGGTCCCGCCGGCGCCATCGGGCGGCAGGTGGAAGGTGGCGATAGACACCGCCAATGATCCGCCCTTCGACATTTTCGACGCGGGAAAGGAGCCGTTTCTTGATGGGAACCGCTACCTTGTGAGGAAGATGTCCACCGTGGTGCTGGTATCCGGATACGCGTAGGGGCGCCTAAAACCGAGTCCCTGCGCAGGCTTCATTTCACGAAGGAGCAGCAATAATCCGAGATTGATTTGACCTTGAGCTGAAACTTGGAATTGGCCGGCACATCGAAGGATTCACCGCCTTTGACTGTTTTCCAGGTCCCGGCGCCTGGCAGCATTACATCCATATCGCCTGAAAAGATCTCCATGATCTCCTTATCGGAGGTGTTGAATTCATATTCGCCGGGAAGCATGACGCCCAGGGTCTTCTTCGAGCCGTCCGGAAATAACACCGTCCGGCTGGTGACCCCGCCATTAAAATAGATATTCGCCTTTTTTACTATGGAAACGTTTTTAAATTCTGACATGATACACTCCTGTAAGATACTAGCAAAAACACCACGTCGATTCATCGGGGCGTGATTCGCTCAATAATAATCCTGTAACATAACCGGCGATATCGATAACTATCCGAAGACATAAAAATCCCCCGGAGATAATTCGGGGGATTATATTTTTTACTAGTTCGCAGCTTGAAGGTTCAGGTCCTGCATCATCTTCTGGATCGAGCTGTCATCCATGCCATGGGCGCGGGCGCCCTGCTCGATGGTCTCGGTCACGGCGATGTGACATCCTATGCAGTGCAGGCCATAGCCCATGAGAATGGGACCGGCCTTGGGAAACTGGCGAAGCAGATCGCCGAAGGTCATGTCCTTGTTTATTTTATCCTGTGCCATAATAGTATCCTCGTTAAAAAATGTGATGTTGTGAACTTACAAAAGTTACACGCAGAATGTCCATCTTTTTTTCAATAAATATATCAATTTGTCGGGCAAAGTAAAGGGATTATGTCGAAAATATAAACAGACATATTTTATAGGTAGAAGTAGTAAATTAGGGGGGGGCATGGGCCATCCCGCTCATCCGCCTCGTATAACATCCATGTTGACTCGGCGGAATCGGCGACATCCATGTCGCCTTCTCGCCGGGATGGCTCCATGCTCCCCTCTAAAATTAAACTGCTACCTATTTTATACCCATGATTTAAAAGTATTATCCTTTACAAAACGCGTTTTTTTATATACTATAATAGTTAGCGATAGAACATTGGCGCCATGAATATTATCCTGATCATCATCCTCCTGGTCATTATCCTCATCCTCATATGGGCCCTCCTGGGGGGCAAGAGCGATATTGCGGACAGGCGGGAGGGCGGCGTCTCAGAGGAGGACAAGACTTTCCGGAGAAGGGCCAGCGACAAGGAGATCGAGAAGGAATTCCCCGAAAGCGCGGTCCCGCACCGGCGGAGAAAATCAGACATGGAGGCCGATGAGGCGGCGGCGTCCGCCGAAGAGGAGCAGCAGGGGCCCTTCAAGCTCCCCTACATGGCCGACGAGATCATACCGGAAACCTCCCGCTTCAGGATATACCGGAGGACCCTCCTCAACTCCGAGATCTACGCCACCAAGGGGGATTATTCCACGGCCATATCCCTTTTCGAGGGAGTGAGGTCCCGCATTCAGGATATCGACACCAGGTTCAAGATCGACGCCGACATTGAGTACCTCAAGCAGTTCAAGAAGAAGAAGGAAGAGGACGCCAGGCGCAAGGACGAGCTGGCGAAGCGCGGCGCCACCGGCGAAGAAGGCAGCGGCGGCGAGATCAAGATCAAGATGGGCGGCCTGCCCTCCAACGCGATCAAGATCGACTCCCTGCCCGAAACCATCCATATAGGCATCATCGATCCGTCCAAGAACGTGGACATGGAGTCCATCGTCAAGAACGTGACGGACAAGCTCAAGAGCGAGCTGAGCGACGTGCGCGAGGAGCTGGACAGGCTGAAGGCCGCTCCCCAGGAGGACGGCGAGGCAGCCGCCGCGCAGAGCAAGCTCGCCGACGCCCTGTCCGGCCTGACCGAGCGCCTGGACTCCCTCGAATCGGCCCGTGAAGCGTCCGCCGCCGGCGAGGCCGCGGCCGCGGTCAGCGAAGCGGCCGCCGAAGCCAGGGCCGCGGTTGAAAGCCTGGCGAAGACCGACGAGCTGGCAGACCTTAAAAACGAATTCAAGAGCCTGACCAAGGCCGTGAAGGACATGGCCGAGGCCAGCATCCCCGAATCCGCGACGGAGCCCTCCCTGGCCGAGGCGAAATTCGACATGGGGCGGCAGATGGACGAGGCCCGGGCCCTCAAGGAGATGCTCGACCGGATCCCGAAGAAGACGGCGCCGGAGCCCTCCTCCGTCACCGAGCCGGGAATTGAGAAATCGGAGCACCTGAAGCGCTCCGCCGAGGACGTGGAGGAAAAGGACGATTTCGAGCTCCTGAGCGAGTACGGCAAGGACAAGTCCGGGGAGGAGCTTACCGACGACGAAATTTTCGAGAAGATCCTCCGGGAAGACAAAAAGGAGCGGGACAAGGGCGATTTCGAGATCATCGGCGAAAAGAAGGAGCGCCGTGACGAGGACGTCACCACCACCGAAGAGATCGACATGAAGCAGCGGGAGGACGAGTCGTTCTACCGGCGTCTCCTCTCCACCACGAAGCGCAAGACCAAGGAGCTCCCGATCCTGAAGGTGAGCTACGATTTCACCAAGCTCCCCGACGAGATCGGCCTCTCCCGGGAAAAGAACATCATAGAATACTCATTCTACAAGTACAAGCCGATGCTGGAAAAGGCGAACGAGTACATCAAGAAGCGCAAGGTCCGGGACGCCATCAACTACTACAAGGTGGTCATGGCCCAGAACATTCCGCCCGAGTTCAAGTCGATGATACGGAAGAACCTGAATGATCTTACGGAGTATTTGGAGAAGTATCTGACGGGGGATTAGATCTATAAGCCGAGTTTTTTCTCGACATCATCAAGGGAATGCAATTTTTTTGTCGTTTTAACGGCCTTTACAGCGCTTATGTAATCGTCATAATCGTCGGCCTTTTCTTTAAGACGCAGATATTCCTTGTAATCCAGTATGACAACTTTCGGTTTTTTATTTTCCTTGATTATTTGAGTTTTAATCATCGTATGGTATTTACAAATTAATTCTTTATGAAGACGTCACGGGCGGCGGATTCGCCGGCGGTGCTCTCTGTAAGGGTAATAGTTTCTGTTACAGTGCCTCCGCTCATCTTCCATACGCGAGCGGTTGAAGAGGATACCGAGTCGCCGCTGGCTTTACAATAACCAGATATATAAATATCATCATCATCATTCTGCATTATTTCATAGGCATTGGAAATTCCATCGCCGGGAAGGGAAACGCCAGCATTATCAGCAAGCCAATAGGACGCATAGCCCATGAGCTGTCCGACAAAATAACGATCATTGGTCCCGGATTGATACAATGAAGAGTTTACAATTGAGGAATAATTGGTACCTGGCATGTCAGGGAGTAATTTAACCAATGTACCCGTTGACTCAATACAGGTCCAATACTCGGCCTGCGTATAAGGGACTATAGTATTATAATCATACCACCCACCTACAATTTTTTCGGTCCCATTAAGCATCATAATTCTGCCGTAAGCGATACCGTTATAAAAGCAGTTTGGTGTGCCTCCACCGGATACAATGCTCCAATAACAGGGAGTCTCATAGGTGCTAATCGATGTTCCTGCTATATAAATAGTGCCGCTGGATTCGGCAATCTCGTTGCCCAATGAAGAGTCAGTACCGCTCACAGTCAGGAGTACCATATTATAACTATCATCAGTAAGGTTAACTTTCCAGTAGCACGCCCGACTGGAGCCGGAAACATTATTGTTTGTACCGGAAATATATAAATAATCATCGGAACTCGCCGAGTCGATAATGAGGGAATCAACAACATCAACGGGTATTGTGATCCCGGTACTTAACACATATGGTGTCACGCTTTCACCTACTATCTTCCAATAGCAGGGATTGCCATCGTATTTACCAACAATATAGACGGTATCGCCCAGGACCGAAGCGCTGATGGCCCTTGAGCTATGGGCGCTTGTCTCAAGGTCAGTTTTCACCGGAGTGGCCTTGGCGATGTCCCACAGGCAGGCGATATCATTACCGCTATAATAGTAACCCACCGCGTAGGTTCCGCTCAGGTTTGCTGTAACGGTTACCGCGTAATCCTTTGTAGTGGTGCCGTTCAGCGCTGTTACGATATAATGAACCGTTCCTGTAAAGTCCCGGGCCACTCCCGAAACAGGGCTAACACTTGCGCCATCAGATACAGTTATTGACGGTGTCAGGCTTGTTTTACTTGTCCCGAAGGGCAGGTTAAGGCTTATGGTGCTCGTTCCAATGGTCCCATTTACTCCACCTATAGAGAACGATGTTATATCACAGTCGTCGCCGGGATCAAGAATGACGGTCACCGTATATATCTTCTGAGAGCCGTCCTCCGCGGTGACCGTGTATAGAACAGGACTTTCAAAATTTCGAGTCTCCCCTGATTCGGGACTTACAGTGGCTCTAGAAGAGACGGTTATGGACGGTGTAAGACTTTTTGCATTCGTCCCATAGGGCATATTCAGTGTTACAGTATTAGCTCCTATTGAACCGCCAGTACCGTCAATGGAGAATATCAATATATCGTTGGCGCTATTAAGGCCTTCCTCAACATGAACAGTATACATCTTCGATGATATGCCATCGGCTGCCGTTACAACATAATCAATATCAGTATCAAAATTTTGCTGTACCCCTGAGGCGGGGCTAACTGTTGCACCCGCTGATGCAACTATTGTAGGCGTCAGAGTTAACCCGGAACCATATGGCACGGTCAGTGTTATTGTATTGTACGTCCCCATATCGACAATAATACCACTTTCGCCCAATATAGTAAAACTATCTATGGCGCATTCATTACTGGGGCCTTCGTTTACTGTAACAGCGTACTGTTTGGTTGAAGTGTCGGCTGCTGTTACCGTATAATATACGGTAGAAGAAAAATCACGTGATACACCCGTGTCTGGGCTTATATCCACGCCATTGATTTCGATTGTCGGGGTCAGGTCAGTCAGATCAGTACCATAGGGCATGGTCAACGTTATTGTATCAGTCTTAATTTCAAGGTTGCTCATACCCGGAATGGTAAAGCTGGTTATGTCCTTCGCGGGATTCGCCGCAACGTTTACCGTTACCGTGTAATCCTTGGTCGTGCCATCGGCGGCGGTTACTGTATAAATGACTGGATCTTTAAAACTTTGTTCCAATCCCGAAGGAGGGTACACACTCATGCCGGTGATCGAGATCAACGGCGTTAGATGCTCAACATCATTACCATAAGGCACTGTCATAGTGATCGTATTGCCTACGGGAGTCGCGTGTATGCCCAGTATCTCGACTTCAGTGATATCCTTGGCATCACTGGGCGCTACAGACACAGTGACCGTGTATTCCTTGGTTGTATTGTCGGCGGCGGTTACCGTATAAGTGACGGGATTGGTAAAATCTTGCGTCACCCCTGAAGCAGGGCTCACGCTATCGCCAGTGATATTAATTGTCGGTGTAAGAGTTGTTACATCAGTGCCAAAGGGAACGGTAAGGGTTATCGTATTGGCCCCTATGGTCTCGGCAGCGCTGAGTATCTTAAAACCCGTGATATCCTTAGCGCTATTCTTCGCTATGTTGACAGTGACTGTATAATCCTGCATCTTTCTGTTACAGGCTTCTACCGTATAGGTTTTCACGTTCTGGGGGGTGGTAAAATCATTACTGGTTACGCCGCTTTCCTGCACCACACTTCCAATTCTTACCTCTTTCCCGGTGGTATTGAAGGTCGCAACAAGGGCTGTAGTAACGGTGCCATAGGGCAAAGTAATGGTGATGCTGGTTCCTGATGGAACTACCTCAACGCCATTAATTGAAAAACGGGTAATGGCTTTCCCGGTATTATCAGCCACCGTGGCATATACGGTGTAGCTTTTTGGTGTGTTGCTGGAAGTATAAACAGTATACACAACGGGGTTCGTGAAATCATTGCGGGTAGATCCGTTTACCTGATCAACCCCGTTCACCGCGACCCGGGCGCCGGTAATGGTAAAGCTGGCCACCAGGTCATTGAGGGTGGCGTCGCAGGGAAGGGTCAGGGTGATATCGGTGCCAGTAATGGTGCCCTGTACGCCATTAATGGCGAAAGCGGTGATGCTCGGGCCTGCCGTATTGCTAAAGACGCTGAAGAACGGCAGGCTGATGAGGGTGCCCCTGTCGACCTTGCAGGATACGGGCAGGAGGGAAATGGAAAAAACGGCTATAAGTAATATTCGTTTCATTGATTACAATAGTAAGGTTTCGCGTTTCTAATAGTTATTAGAATAATCTTGTGAAAAAAGAATATAAATAGAAATTAATAGTTAATGAAATAACAACTAACCGCACCTTAACGGTACAGTTGGTGAATTGCTTCGAATACGTCTACACTATTTTTATGTATGGATGAAAAAGAAATCCGTTACCCGATGATTATATATAGTGAATATCTTTATCTATGTCAAGTATTAATAATTTCTACGGTATATTGTATACCATAACTATCGTGATTTATCATTTCAATCCAGCATCTCCCCGCACCTGCCCCGGTCGATCTTACCGCTCGCCTTCTTCGGCAGGGCCCGGGTGAATTTGATCTCATCGGGAAGCTTGAATTTCGGGAGCTTCGACGAACAGTATTCCATGACCCGGTCCGCCGTGCAGGCGCTATCGATAGGTACCGCCAGGGCCATGAGCTTGTTGCCCTTGAGATCGTCCGGCTTTCCGATAACGGCCGCCTCGACCAGGAGGCCGCTTCCCATCATAACGTCTTCTATCTCCTGGGGATTGATCCGGTGTCCGCTCACCTTGAGAAGATTGTCCTTGCGGCCCACCAGGTAAAAGTATCCGTCCCCGTCCATGGAGGCGAGATCTCCGGTGTGGTAGCCGTTCCCGTCCAGCACCTTCGCCGTGGTCTCAGGGTCCTTCCAGTAGCCCTGCATGATATTGGGGCCCGACGCGGTGAGCTCCCCCGTCTGGCCCGGGGCCACCTCATTCCCGGCCTCGTCAAGGACCCGGAGGGTGACGCCGGGGATCGCCTTGCCGATGGAATCGATCTTCGAATCGAACTCGGAGGGCTCGAGGTAGCTCAGGCGCGCCGACGCCTCGGTGGCGCCGTACATGATGAAGATATCCGTATGCTCCGGTAGGGCCTTTCTTAGATCCTGCTTGATCTGCTTCGCCATGTGCCCTCCCGCCTGGGAGCAGTACCGAAGCGTGGCAAGCTTATCCCTGGACGCCGCCAGTGGCGACCGGTGCAGGAGGTAGGCATAGGTCGAGGGCACGCCGGAGAAACCGGTCACCTTCTCGTCGATCATCTGCTTCACCACCGCGCCGGTGTAAGCAAACTTGTTGTTGATCACAATCGATCCGCCCACTGCGACGTGGGTATTGAGAAGGGACTTCCCCATAACGTAAAAAAACGGGAGCACCGCCATCTGGCGATCCTCTGAAGTTAAATGCAGATAAGTGCAGATTGAATTCGTGTTATTGACGATATTGAAGTGCGTGAGCATGGCGCCCTTGGGCACCCCGGTGGAACCCGATGTATAGATGAGACAGGCCAGGCTCGACGGATCGAGAGCAAGGCCCGGATTGGAACCGTCACCGCCGGCGAAAACGTCTTCAAGGCTAATTACAGGAAAGGGAGCGCCGCCCCAGGGCATCTTCGGCTGCGAAAGCAGCAGGGCCTTAAGGGGAATCGCGGAGATCGGGACTTCCTCCAGCAGCTGTTCGAACCTCGTCGAAGATATGACCGCGGCAGGCTCGATCTCGTTAAGGAGGGCAGCCAGCTTTTCGGCCCTGGTGTCCGTGCCAAGGGACACAAAGGCGGCGCCTGTCTTGAGAACGCCGTAATAGGCCACCACATATTCGAGGCTGTTATGGAGTATGACCGCGACACGGTTGCCCTGCCCCACACCCATGGAGACAAGGGCGCGGGCAAGCCTGTTGGCTTTCATGTTGATCTCCGCGTAGGTGGCGCGGACCTGTTCATGGATGAGGGCCGTCTTGTCGGGGAAACGGCCGGCGCTGGACTCTAGGAAATGATGTATCAGGGTCGGAGATGCGGTCATATGCTGCTTTCTAACTTTTATATTTTTATGCCGATCTTATCAGCGCCGTACCTTACCATTTTCATATCCTCGGGCTTATTGGTCTTTTCGATCCCCTCCTCCCGGTCCATGGAGCCGGAACGGACAATGCCGGCGATCTCCCAGGCATAGGGGTGAAAACCGAACTTCTCCCGGTGGATATGGTTCGCCAGGGCGTTGAGGGTGCAGTTCGACGAGTTGGGATCCGTATCCTGCGGCATGACCCAGCCCAGGGACTGGATCAGCTTGAGAATATCATTTTCATTATACTTCATGAAAGCCAGGGGATGGATATTGATGGGCCAGCGTTCCGCCGGGTATTTCAGGTCCTCGTCTGAGATGAAGTACTGCCTGATCTCTTCGGGAAAGCGCCTGAAGAGCAGGTCCCGAACGGTCTTGTTGGTCATGGCCTGCATGCGGGGGCTTGTCTGCATGATGGCGGAGGTTATGGGCGCCTGCCCGGGGGACCATCCATAGGCCGCCAGTGGTATGTCCATCTGGAGCGCTGTCTTCAGCACCAGCGACTTCACATGGCCGATGCAGGTGGTGCAGATGGAGCTGGCGCGGTCCAGGGTCTTGGGGCTGTAGAAGTCCTCTTTCGCCGCCACGGCAAAGACCTTCTTCATGATCTCGAAGGATGGCCGCACCACCATGCTGGTGGCGCCACAGATGTCCGTCATGTGGGCAATATTCTCCATCGCGCGCGGCGAGATGAAGCCGTTGTCGAAGGACAGGGCAAGAATCCTCATTTTATACTTTATGGCCAGCATGTATAACGTGTAGGTGGAATCCTTACCGCCGCTGTAGGCCATTATCACGTCATAGTCCTGCTTCCCCCTGACGCTGTCGAGGAGGTCTTCAAACTTCTTTGTGTATTCTTCTTTCTTTTCCTCATCGGGGAGATTGGCGTTCAGGCAATAGTTGCAAACGCTTTTTTCATCGAATTGAATGCCGGGGAACGTTTCCGGCAGGACACAGCGCGAGCAGAATTTCATAGGATTAACCGTCCAATAAAAATATACAGTACCCTTCGGCGCAGCGGGGCTGACGACGATTGGCGTTCCCCTGGCGTAACCTCAGAGCACGACTTTACCTTATGGAATGTGATGAATGTCGCTCTTAATAAAGAGCCCGCGAGAGTTTTGTCAATCTTTTTTGGCATTAATGAAGATTATTGGATAACGGCCCGGGACCGGCCGTTTAACTACGGCCTGCATACGGGGCAGCTGCCGCTGCAAAAAGTATTGACAAGTATCGATACAAATCAATAATCAAATAAATTCACTTCTTGCATAGGGGAACCATATGACCAGTGTTAAGTCATTTTTATATTCCACCATATGCGTTACTGCGATATTGATACTTATATCCGCATGCGGAGGAAAAACCATGGAAGCATCAGTGCAGCAGCTGCATACCAAGACCGTTTCCGCGGCTGAATGGAAAAAACTGTCGGCTAAAAAGGTATATTTCGGCCACCAATCGGTAGGTTATGATATTATCGGCGGCATTCAAAATCTTATGAAAAGCAACCCCGCCGTCACGTTAAACCTGCAGGAGACAATCGATCCAGAAAAATTCAATGCGGGCATATTCGCCCATTCCATAAACGGGGAAAACTGCAAGCCGAAGACAAAGGTGGACGCCTTTGTGAAAACAATGGGGTCCGGCGTCGCGAAAAAAACCGACATAGCGTTTTTCAAGTTTTGCTATGTTGATTTCGATGAAAATACCGATATAAACGATCTGTTCGCATATTACTCGTCATCAATGGACGGCCTGATAAAAAAGTACCCGGGGACCACGTTCATCCATGTCACCGCGCCCTTGACGGCTGAAGGAGAGTTCATTAATGTCAAATACTACCTGAAGCATATCATCAAAAAAATCCTCGGCAGGGCGGACAATTCCCTGGTCAATATTAAAAGAAATGAATTCAATTCCCTTCTCAGGAAAAAATATGGTCCAAAATCTATTCTTGATATTGAACTTTACGAATCGACCAATCCCGACGGTACGCGCCGCATCTCCCATAACGCCGGGAAAGACCATTTTTCCCTTGTTCCCGAGTACACCCATGATGGGGGCCATTTAAGTGAAACCGGCAGGATCCTAGTGGCGGATAAATTTCTTGCAACCCTGGCGAGGATGTAACGGGGCGCGTCAAGCGGGCAAAACGATCATTCAATAATTATTGATGAGGCTTTACTTTTGAATGACCGGTTGTTTTTTCTTTAAGAAGAGAATGATATTGCTCACCGAATCAAGGTTCTCCGGAACGATTTCCTCATCGTCTATTTTGATGGAGAACTGTTCTTCAAGGAACAACACCAGCTCGAGGATGCCTGTGGAGTCCATTATGCCGCTTTCCAGGAGCGATATATCCGGAGTCAATTCTACCTTTGAGCTCCTCCCCGTGATAAAATTTTCCTTAATATAATTCGTGATCAGTTCCTGGGTGCTTTGCATGCTATTTCTCGCAAATAATAAAATTGTGCCCTTACCGGGTTATTTGTGCCAGCATTATATCTAGAAAACCATGCGGATGGGCTGATTATTGTAAATATACTATTGCTTCCCAGTATCCCGTCAAGTCAATTTTAAGCCGGTTGATGATCATCCATCCCCTTATCGATGAAATGGTGGTGCAGCAGCTGCATGGAAATCAGGCCCACCATGGTCATGTCATCGCGCTCGCTGATGTTCTTCCACCTCTGGGTACTGAACTTATTAAGGAGAAGCTCAACGCTGTCCGGGTCGAAATATCCGTATTTTCGAACAAGGTCCCCGTTGAGCATCGAAGCCGCGAAATTGTCCCCGGCGAAACACTGGCTGATAGGCGCCCGGTATGGCTGCTTCACCCGGTGGAGGACCGAATCGGGCAGCGAGTCTTCGAAGGATTTTTTCAGGGCAAACTTTTCGTTCAATCCATAGATCTTATACACAGGAGGAATTGTGGCGGCAAACTCTATCACATTGTGGTCAAGGAAAGGAAACCTTCCCTCGATAGAGTTACCCATCATCATCCGGTCTCCCTGGGACGACAACAGGTAGCCGGACATGAAGAGCGTGGCCTCCAGGTACTGTGCCCGGCAGAGGGGGTGCCATCTTTTTATATCCGGATCGATATAATCATCGAGGTCATGATAGATACTCTCCTCGGTGAAGCGCTCCTGGTATTCATTGGTAAATAAGCGCTTGATCTGCGAGGTGTTGTGCCACCGTACCAGCTGCGAATAATAGTTGTTCCCGGTATCGGTCAAATCCTTCTTGAAGAACATCTGCCAGAACCGTTCAAAGCGCGGGTCCCTGGAGATGAATGGATAAAGAGCGGAAAAAAGCCTGGGCCGCAACTTCGATCCGGGGTCCCTCGCCCAGAAGCGCCGGATCTTGTCCTCTTTGAAAATATCATAACCGCCGAAGAACTCATCGGCCCCCTCCCCCGTCAGCACAACCTTGATGCCGTTGCTCCTGACCAACCCGGACAGGAGGAACAACGGCGCCGGGGCGGTGCGTATCATAGGCTTTTCAGAGAACCAGACCACGTCGGAAAAGGCTTCGCCGATGGTGTCGTAGTTCGCCTCAATAACTCGATGGTCGGTCTTTAACAGGTCGACCATTTCATTCTGATAGCGCCGCTCGTCGAAATTCCTGTCGCCGAAGGCCACAGAAAAGGTGACCAGGTCATTGATATGATGCTTTTTCACCAGGGACGTGATGATCGATGAATCGAGGCCCCCGCTTAAATAGGCGGCAACGGGAACATCGGCCCTGAGTCGCAGGGACACCGCATCATAGAGAAGCTCCCGTGTTCGTTCCGTATAATATGAGAGGGGCCTGTCTTCATAATCGCGCTCATCGGGGAATTGCATGCGCCAGAAGGCATGCACCGTGATCCCATGCTGGGAGACAACCATGCAGCGGCCCGGAGCAAGCTCGTTGACATTTTTAAAAATGGTCCGCGGAGGGATATTAACCCACAGGGTAAATATCTGGTTGATGCCTTCCGGATCTATTTCAGGGTCAAAGCCGGGAAAGCAGAATATCGTCTTCATTTCCGAGGCAAACACCAGGGTCCCGTCGGGAAGTATGGAGTAATATAATGGCCGCACACCCACACGGTCCCGCACAAGGAGAAGCTCCCTTTTCTTTTCATTCCAGAGGGCTATGGCGAACTGGCCATTGAACTGATTGAAGCACTCCTTACCGTACTCCTCGTACATGTGCACAATAACTTCAGTGTCGCTGTGGGTATAAAAGACATGACCTTTTTTTTCCAGCACAGCCCGCAATTCTACATAATTATATATTTCCCCGTTGAAGATAACGCAGAGACTCCGGTCTTCATTGTAGATGGGCTGCGACCCGCCGCTCAGGTCAATAATGCTGAGGCGTGTATGGGCCAGGCCGACGCTCCCCTTGACGTGAAATCCATTTTCATCGGGACCCCGGTGATTCATGGAGTCTGCCATCTTGATCAGCAGGGATTGATCAACGGGGCGATTTGTTTTTACACTGTATATTCCGGCTATGCCGCACATGGCTTCATGAAAATGTTAATCATAAAATAATAAGAACAGGATGAATCATTTATCTTAGAAATACATAATTACCTAGATTTTCCTGTCAAAGTAATTTTAATACTTATAAATTAATACAAAATTTTACTGAAAAGAATCCTTGAAAAATAGATACGAGATATGGGTATAAACTTCAACAATTATTGTATATTGTATTCAAGTTATTTTTTAAAAATTGCCTGCATAACTTGACATTTTAAAAAAAATTAAATAAATTGATAAGGTTTAACTTAAAAATCATGGACATTGCAACAGCAACAAATAGAATTATACTTTATTCATCCATGATCTGTTAATCCATATAAAAAACAAATACATAGATTTTCATCTCGTCTATATTTACAATGATCGCTTATCATTCCATTAACCGATGGATAAGCGGATCAATTTACGAAAGAATATAGACAATATTATCTGCGGGGATATGGAGTATTAATTATGAAAAACAAATACAACCTCTTACTCCTGACAGTTCAAATTTTCCTCATCGCGTGCGGAAATGTTGATTTTACAGCCGGCTCAGGTTTTAACGTGTCTACGCTGGCAGGCTTAAACCTGTTGGTTAGAAATAACAGCGCCATAACGCCAAACGCTCCGGCCAACCTGCAGGCAACCACCATAGGCACCGATAAAATCGATCTTGTATGGGAGAACGATTACAATAACGTCACGGGCTTCAGAATCGACAGGAGCGCCGGTACTAACTCTAATTTCAACGAGATTGCCGGAGCAATAAAGGGGAGCGCGTCGTCGTATAATGACACGACTGGATTAAATCCCGGCACCACCTACTATTACCGGATACGTGCCTATAACAATGCAGGAAATTCGGCTTATTCTAATAATGCAAGCGCGACTACCTACACAACTGAACCTCTTACTCCATACTCCCCAAGCATCTTGCAGGCCACATCCGTTTCAAGCAGTCAGATCAATCTATCATGGAATGACAACTCCGACAATGAAACCGGCTTCAGCATTGAGCGAAGCACAGACAACAGCAATTATGGACAAATAACCACTGCTTCGGCAAACGCGACATCTTATAATAATACAGGACTTGCTCCCAATACAACGTATTATTATCGCGTAAGGGCGTACAATGGCTCGGGAAATTCAGGATATTCAAACACATCCTCTGCAACCACAGGCAATGTCGTACCGGCGTCGCCGAGCGGATTAACCGCGACGGCGATGTCAAGTTATAGCATCAACCTGGGCTGGGCCGACAATTCAACGAATGAGACAAGCTTTATAATCCAGCGAAGCGCGAACAACGTAGATTTCGTTAATATTGCGTCCGTTGCCGCCAATACGACCGCGTATAGCGATAGCAACAGTTTATCTGCCTCAACCCAGTATTATTATCGCGTCTGGGCACATAACGGTATCGGTGATTCCACCGGTTACGGCGAAGCCACGGCCACGACCCTGGCAAGCAATCCAACCGGCACGGCAATAATCGCGGACCATACGATAGTCTCCCGGTACACCAGCATCCCTGATCAATACATCGCCCTGGTAAAAAAAATGCTGCTTATCATTCCGGGAGAATCGCACTCGCGGTCATATACCAGGGGATTACAGCTCCTGGCCCAGGAGAACAGCCGGTATAACTGCCTTATCAGCGATTCGCCCGCCGGAGCAGGGATGGGCCCGTCGGTTACTACCTACCTCAGGGCTTCAAATTACTACTACAATGCCGATTACGAAGGCGGAAAATACAAGGGAAATTGCTCCGAGCATGACTTCTGGAGCGGCTCGACAAATATCTCCACCGCCTCAAATATGATACGGCAGAGTATTTTATACCAGCTCAATACGCAAAGTAATCCGATTTCAGCGATAGGCTTCGGATGGTGCTGGGATATGGCGTTCAACACCTATTACAGTCCATCGGTGGATGCTGTATACGGCGTGCACTGGTTCGGAGCAACCGACGGTGAGTTGGGAACAACGCCCGGAGTCTGGTGGGGACTTGATTCAGGAGATTCAGCGATATGCATGGACACCTACATCGCCGTTATTCAATCCCTGATGCAGGTTAATTCAGGAACAATAGTCTTCTTTACTACCGGGCCAATAGATTCATCGCCCTGCGAGGGAGAATCGGGATACCAGAATTATATCAAACACCAATACATAAGAGAAAAGGTGGCAAGTATAGAAGGCGCCGTCCTGTTTGATTTTGCCGATATATTGACGTATAATGACGCGGGCTCATTGAATACTGTGACCTGGAACGGCCATACGCATCCGTTTATCCATCCCGACAATGAGGGAACGGATACCATTGATTATCATTTCGGAACAAATGGGGCAAAACGTTTGGCCAAGGCCATGTGGTGGATGCTGGCCAGAATAGCGGGATGGGACGGCAATTGAAGCTGTCATTACACTGACCGTATCCGCTTTATTATCGAAAATGTGCCCTATTCAGCCAGGACTTGGTACGCACCGGGCCCCGGCTGTTTCTATAATGGATCAATCAAAGCATCCTCAGCCTGGTACATGTTGGACAATAGTTAACATGTACCAGGCTGTCGATATTTAATCACCATTTTACGCACGCATCTGTGTCAGGCGCCGAAAAAGTGCGGGAAATGCTGAGCGCATGGATAAAGACCCAGGAAAACCTGTTTTCAGCGGGTTTTAATGGTTTCGGGAAATCCTCAAACCATCCGGATTCTGTACTCCACGAAACCTTATCGCCGTTCACTGCCTTATATTTTACCCGCTTTAATCAGAGCGCATCCCAAAACTTGGGACGCACTCATTATGTAATAGCGGAGCAGTCCACACCGAATAATTATTGACACTTTTAAAAACAATGTATCTATTGATATGTAAATTTTTATCTACATATCGATTTTCTTCGCACCAGAAGGCATATATGACAAAAAAAATAAGCAATTTTAAAATTGATAAAGAAAAAATATACACAATTGCCTGGAAAACGCCCCATCCCTCTCTTGCTCAGAAAATAACAACTTTAATATGGCATTTTGAATTGCATTGTATCGCGGTCTACCGTTTCGGCCAATGGGCGCTTCGAATATACAAAAAGAGCAAACTAATAGGCCTGTTCCCGGTATTGATTTACCTGTTCTTTGACCTGCAGATGCGTTTGATTCACCATGTGATGATACACAGGAACGCCCAGATAGGGCCCGGTTTTCACCTGGGGCATTCCACCAATATATTGGTCGGACCAACTACCGTGGGTGAAAATTGCAGTGTATCGAATAATGTCATAATCGGGGTGGGCCTGGGATACCAGGATTTTGAGACGCCCGTTATTGGAAATAACGTCTGGATCGGCCCGGGTGCGGTCTTAACAGGTAAAATTACCATAGGCGACGGCAGTACCATATCCGCAAATTCAGTGGTTTCAAAAGACATTCCGGAAAGAAGCCTCGTATCCGGCAATCCGGGGAGAATTATAATGCAAAATTACGATAACAGCGATATTATGGCGTTTAAAATCGCCGGGATAAACTAAATTATATAAATCAACCTAATCAGGCGGAGCCGGCATTTAAGAAGGGCATTTTTATTTTACCGGTTCTTTGTATGCATTCATCTATCGTTGAAAAATATATTGATTTTTTTCACTCCATTCCATATTATAATTGCAAACACATTCAAATACATAAATTTTGCTCTGATCAATATATTTCTTATTATTTCTATCAAGAATTTGAACCGGGTTATCATCAGCCGGGGAACCTTGATATAATACCGTTTCTTTATTTGTAAAATACTTTCAAATATAATCGTCCAAATAATCGCTGTTATTATTAATAAAAAATTTTGAAAAAAAATAATCTCATCTTGCCTCTGGCGCTTATATTGTTTGTCACCGGCTTTACCGGGTGCGTCAACAAACAAATCAGCGGCATTATTGATAAGAAAATAAATGTAATGTTATTTGCTCTTATCAACAGCGGCAATAAAAGTCCCGGGACACCAAACACTCTTAAGGCCACTACCACAACAAGTAGCCAGGTTAATCTCTCCTGGAAGGATAACTCCGACAATGAAACCGGCTTCAAAATTGAACGAAGCACGGATAACAGCACATATGTACAAATTGACACGTCTTCGGCAAACACGACATCTTATAATAATACAGGGCTTGTTCCCGATTCAACGTACTATTACCGGATACGGGCATATAACGATGCCGGCAACTCGGATTACTCCAATAACGCCAGCGCGACCACCTACACAATGATCACCTTTGAGACATCGGGGTCCTCCTTTTCACCGGTCATAAAGGTTACCGGCTCTCCCGTGATCGAATGGATCTGGGCGGATGGAACGACCAGTAGCTCGGCGACGCCGACCATAAATTATGGCAACGCGGCCGTGAGAAAAAATTATCTTCACGTTACGCCGTGGAGCGCCGTGACGAGAATCAATATAGGATACGACTGGGGCGATGGAGGGGTTGAAACCATTGAAAAAGTAGACAACCAGTATGTAACTTCGGTAACCGGACTTTACCTGGTGGCCCCCTATCTGCAGCAATGGTGCTCGTCCTATAACAATATTACTTCGCTGGATTTCAGTAATTTTATCATGCTTGATACCATTGAATGCTATTTGTCAACAACACTTCAAAATGTAACACTGACAAACACACCGGCCCTGAAGCGGGCGTGCTTCGAGGATTGCGATTTACAAGCCCTTGACCTGTCCCAGAGCCCCAACCTGGAAGACCTCAGGGGGGCGTTCAATGCCTATACGACGATCAATTTCGGGATCATCGGCTCCAAGATGCGGCATATTTGCACGAGGAGCAATACCCAAATTACAAATACCAGTCTCTTTACGAACATGAGCCAGTTTCCATATATCGTAGAATTATATATCTGGAATGATAATCAAAGTGGTGAATTAAGGGTATCCTCCACTGGGACGTCGTCCAGCGCGGACATACAGGCATGGGGCAATCACTATACATCGGCAGATTTCTCAGGAGCCTTTCTAAAAAATACCGGATTAGGGAATATAGAAGTTCAGAACAATGAACTGACAAGCCTGAATATCGATGGCTGCGTCGAGCTGGTAAGACTTATCGCATCTAATAACAATTTCGATTCGGATGCAGTTGATTCAATTTTCATAACATTGGATGCTTTTGGAAGAGAAAGACCGGCTGGTGATACATCCAAGTATTATACGATTGATTTAACCAATAATAACCCGCCTACCGCGGCAAGCCAACCGGCACGTGACAGTCTCATATCGAAAGGCTGGACCATTGATACCGATTAAAGTATCCATCACCATGTCTGGGAAAATCCTCTCCTTATATCCTTATAATGATGTATTTATTATTTCATTCTTATTGATAAGCCGCGCCAACCCCGTAAGGATCTAAACATCCCCGTGAAATATAAATAGGCGGTGTTTAAATCAGGCCCCGCCGTTTCTCCGGAAAGCAGCGCATGGATCAGCCAATAGGGAATCCTCAACGCGAAGAACAGGAACAGGAGGGCGCAGGCGATCACATAGGAAAATACGCCATGGTGCTTTCTAAAATAAAGGAGCCGGCTGCTGTTGAACTGGAGGAACATTTTATCGCGGTTTTTTTTCGTGCTTTCCCCGCCAAGATGGATCACTTCGGAAACAGGGGCGTATAAATTCTTCCAGCCGGCCTTCTTGAACCGGTAGCACCAGTCGGTTTCCTCGAAATACATGAAATAATCGTTGTCCATGAGCCCCACTTCACGGATGGCTTCCATCCGCACCAGCATATAACAGCCCACGATGACCTCAACTTCCCTGGTATCGGTCCAGTCCCACCATCCCATCCGTTCCCTGGCGAAAAACCTGCTTCTCGGGAATATTTTATATAGATAAGAAACGGCAAGGGCGAGATTAAGCAGGGAGGGGAACAGATACGTATTCTGCTGCAAGGTCATGTCTTTGTTTACGATTTTACATCCGAAAACAGCGGCATCCTCGTGTTTATCCGCGAAAGAGCAGATCCTCGAGAGGGAATCATCGGTAAAAATAGTGTCTGAATTCAGGACCAGGACATATCTTCCCCTCGCCCGGTTTATTCCGATATTATTCGCGGCGGCGTAACCCTCGTTCTTTTCATTCGCGATAACTATCGTCCGGGGAAAACGCTCCCGCACCATTTTTACCGAATTATCCGATGAGTTGTTATCTACTACAATTACTTCGAAACGGGGCATTTTCGTGTTTCTATATATACTCTCAAGACAATTCCCGAGCAATTCCTCTGTATTCCAATTTACTATTACTACAGACACATCCATTTTTACGAAGACCTTTTTGTTATATTTCCCCTAAAAACTCTGAAAGCATACATGGATCCTTTTTTATTTTGCCAACGATTCGCATTTAGACGAATAAATTGATTGACAGATCTTATTAATATATATTCACTCAAGGTCGATGTAGGGAAAAAATAAAAAACAGCTTTCTTGAAAAAATCATTATAACATCAATTTAACATCGCCCACATCGTCAAGACAGTTTTATTTTATTTACAATTTTTTTCATTGCTGAAAAATATAATTCCCAGTGATTGGTCCGCGGCCTTTAATGAATTTCCGTCAGGCATATACTCAACCAGTATCCATGGTTTATTCGTTTTTCATGAAATTGCGCATATAAATTCTTGACATCTTCTGTTGTGTTTTGATTTAAATTAAATAATCATCTACATAACGGTTATTTAATTGGTAATTAAAAACATTTCTACAGTTGTCGCTAAAAACCTGTGCGCAAAATGTGGAATATGCTACAGCATTTGTCCTGCGGGCGCAATAAGCATAACGGGCTACATCGATAAAAAGCCCGTCGTAAACGAATCATGCAACAATTGCGGTCTTTGCGTCAAGGCTTGTCCGGGACTCACTCCCATTGCCGACCAGGATAATTATAATTTGCTCGGATTCGCCAAGTCATATTTTGTAGGCTATTCAACCGACGAAATAATCCGATCGACTTCTTCTTCGGGCGGCCTTATAACTTCACTCTGCACATCTCTCCTTAATGACAAAAAATTTGACGGCGTCATCTGCACCAGGCAACATGGCTCCGATATTCTTGACAACGAAGTTATTCTGGCAAAAACCAGGCATGACATACTATCGGCCCGCGGGTCACGATATGCCCCCGCCTTTGTCTGCAGGGGATTGAAAGACCTTAAGCTGAAAGACGGCGGCTCCTATGTATTTGTGGGAAAACCGTGCGACATACAAGCCCTGACCAAATACCAGAAGACAATTAAGAAATACGACTTTTTAAAAATTGCGCTTTTTTGCGCCCATACTCCAAAGATGTCGGCCACGAAGGAAATCATAGATAACAGCGGGATCAAGTTCGGGGATATTTCAAGGCTCCGGTACCGGGGTGATGGATGGCCTGGATATTTCACGCTATTGTCAAAAGACAATACAATTCTGTACCGTGAAGAGTATATCAAAATATGGAGCACGGTATTGTGCAAAAGCAAAAACAGAAACAAGCGCTGCCTTCTGTGCCATGACTGCACCGGCGAATCCGCGGATTTATCATTCGGCGACGCGTGGCTTGACAAGTATACCGGCACAAGCCCGGGCCATTCCGTGGTAATTGCGAGGAACGAGAGAGCCGAAGCCCTCTTGGAACTCGCCACACGCAATGGCGATATCCATCTTGAAAATGTCGGTCCGGAGACGGTAATCGAATCGCAAAAGAGCCTGCTCCTGAAAAAGAGAAACAGGTACTTGTGCAGACTGGCCAATCAAATATTGTTTGAAAAGCTTCCGGAAGAAACGGTCGGGTTTGACCGTTCCATGAACGACGTGATAAAAATATTCGGCCTTATAAAACAGTTCGCATTAATAAAATTCGGCATTTAATAAAGCAGATCGGCGGCAATCGTTTTCGCAACATTCAATTCGCCGTTCACATGATATAATGAGGGCCAAGAATGAAACTGGTATCAATAGTGATCCCGACATATAACCGTTCAAACTCAATAGAACTGGCCATAAAAAGCGCGCTGAATCAAACCTATGTGCACAAGGAGATACTGGTCATAGATGACGGATCAACGGATGACACGAAAGCGGTGTTGGAGGCCTATCGCAGCCAGGTAAAATACATATACCAGGAAAACAAGGGAGTATCCGCAGCAAGAAACACCGGCATAAATAACGCGTCCGGCGAATGGATCGCCTTTTTGGATTCCGATGATGAATGGAATCCGAACAAGCTTGAGATACAGATGGCTTTCATTGATTCGCACCCTCATATCGTGGCGCATGTTACAAACGCCATTTTCATCGGAAAAAACTATTCCTTCAACTATTTCGATGAAAGGCGGTTCCTGGAAAAAAACCTTGAGGATTCCATCATCAAGAGGCCCCTCATCGCATGTTTTACCAACTGGTTCCTGGTACCGACATGCATGGTGAAAAAAAGCGTACTGGACCAGGCCGGACTGTTCAATGAAAAAATGGCCATATTTGAAGACGGTGATTTTTTCACGCGTGTATCCCTCTGCGGCGAATGGGGCGTCAGCTTCGAACCGCTATTGATAGCGTACAGGCGGGATGATGATGCGGTGGCGAACCTGTCGGCGGTCAACAAGAAAAATAAATCCATAACCATCTCGAATCAGATAATGAATGCGTATTCATTACTCGACAACAGCCAGATCAACGGGGAAGAGAAACGATTCCTAGGGAAAAGGTTAGCCGCTTTATTATACGATAAAGCCGTGATTGAAAAAGAAAATGGAAATGCCATAAACGCGATCGGGGTCTGGAAAAAAAGCCTACGGCACGATTTTTCGATGAAATCACTCGTAAAAGGCGCGCTGCTCATACTGCCGTACAAAGTGAACAACGCCCTGAGATCATCGTACCGCAAATTGGCAAGGAATGACTCGAATGTCATGAGAAGCAGCGACGACTAATGCGCAACGCGTAAGCCGTAATTGTCTTATCATCTATCATCAACATTTGAATAAATGGGGCAGCTATGAAAACGGAAAAAGAAGGATGCGAGCATTTCCTGGCAAAATATCTTTTATATCCTGCATTTGGAATTATTAAATCATTAAGAATCAGGAAAATATTAATGTCGCTCATATTGAAACTGGAAAAGGGCGAATTATACACCATTACATTGAGGAAAATTTTTAATAATTACTTCCATCTGGATATTGGCATGTATTCGGAAGGCGGGTGCTTTGTTTTATTTAATTTTACACACACGCCTCCCGCAACAAAAATCGGAAGATACTGCTCCTTTGCCAATTCAATAAAAGTCTTTAACGCAAATCATCCGATGAACCTGCTCTCCACTCACGCGTTCTTTTTCAATCCCTGGTTCGGATTAGTAAAAGAAGACATACTTGCGAGGACACAGCTTACCATCGGGAACGATGTTTGGATCGGGCACAACGCCGTAATAATGCCGTCCGTTTCCAGGATCGGCGACGGCGCCGTGATCGGCGCAAACTCGGTCGTGTCCCAGGACGTGCCGGATTTTGCAGTAGTTTCCGGTTTTCCGGCCCGGATATTGCGTTACAGATTTGACCCGGACACCATAAAGAAAATCAAGGAATCATCCTGGTGGGATAAATCCATTCGCGAATTGTCAAAAAATATTAAGGAGTTTCAAAAGCCATTTGACGGGTCTGATACAATTGTATAGATTGATTCGATATAAAACATCGGCAAGACTCTTCGCCCGATTCGTTAAAACCTAAAAAATGGATTGACACAAGATTTGCCTCATTTCAGTTTATTAAAAAAAACAACCTGGAGCGCGGTCTGCGGGCGGCTTTTCGCAGCAGCATTTTTTTTATTCCTGATACACATAATATTTACTCTTCGGCAAATAACTAAAAGGATTTTTAACAATGGAATCGAAGGCCATCCAAAAAAATATTTTAAATTTTATTTTGGAAAATTTCCCCAATGCCAAAGCCTATAACATTAATGAAGAATCGAGTCTTTTGAAAGACAAGATTATAGACTCGCTGGGCATCCTCACCATTATTCAGTTTCTTGAAGAAGAATTCGGCGTTATCATCAAGGATGAAGAGGTTGATGAAAGTAATTTCAATTCGATAAAATCCATTACTAGTTTTATTAATTCCAAAATAAAGGCTTGATGACGGGTTTCTATGATCTACGATTACATTCTCCATCATTGTTTTTTGTCATCCTTATCCAAATATCCAGCCAAGACAGCCATACATGACAATTCAGGGTCACTTTCATTCGACGAGCTGGCCCATAAAGCGTCATTTGTTTATGATGAATTGCTTAAAATAGGCGTTAAACCGTTAGACAGGGTCGCGTTTTATTTTGACCACGACCACAGGCAGGCGGTTTCCATACTGGGAATTTGCGCCACGGGAGCTACTTTTATCCCGATACACGCTCTCCTGAAACCCGCCCAGGTCCAGCATATACTGGCCGACGTCGAGGTAACAGTGCTGCTGACATCAAGAGACAGGAAAGATGGACTCAAAGATATCATCCCGGATTGTCCTCATCTCAAGCATATACTCATTCTCGATACAATTGGCGACGCAACGACCGTTTTCCCCAGAAACATACCGGTGATAGAGAACGACTGCGCAGCCATTCTCTATACATCCGGTTCGTCAGGCAGGCCAAAAGGGGTCATGATTTCCCATAAAAACCTCGTGGTAGGTGGCCGTATCGTATCCCAGTATTTATCTTTAACGGAGAAGGATGTCCTGCTGGGAATTTTGCCCCTGTCTTTTGATTATGGATTAAATCAACTGGTAACCATGATCATGACCGGCGGCACATATTGCTTTTTTTCATTCAGACTGCCGAATGAAATTGTCGCCGCTCTGGCAAAATATGACATTACCGGTCTCGCCGGGATCCCCCCAATTTGGGCGCTCCTGATACGCTCTTCGATCGGGAAAACCTCCCTTCCCCGTTTGAGGTATATCACCAATTCCGGCGGAGCCGTGCCCACGTATGTCCTGCAAAAGCTGAGAGAACTTATACCCAATACTGAAATAATACTCATGTACGGCCTTACGGAGGCCTTCCGTTCCTCCTACCTGGAGTTCAAAGACTTTGACAGCCACATGACTTCCATCGGCAAGGCAATACCAAATAATGAACTCTTCGTGGTGCGGGAAGACGGCTCAATGTGCGATCCCCTGGAACACGGCGAACTTGTGCACCGCGGACCGACCGTTTCACTCGGATACTGGAACAGGGAAGAGGAAAATAATATCAGGTTCAAGCAGTATAATTGCCCCAGAGGCGGGGCCGGGCAGATAAGCAGTGAAATGGCCGTTTTCTCCGGCGACATCGCCTACAGGGACAATGACGGGTTCCTGTATATCGTCGGCAGAAAAGATAACATGATCAAATCACTGGGATTCAGGATGAGCCCCTCGGAAATCGAGGAGATCGTTTTTTCCAGCGGGTTCATCAAAGAAGTCGCAGCAATCGGGATCAGCGATCCCAACGCGGGACATTTAATAAAGTTATACCTGGTTCCGCTCGAACCAGGCAAAAATGATGAGGCCCAAAAATTATTAATTGAATATAACGCCAAAAATATGCCCTATTACATGATCCCCAAAATGTATGAATTCGTCGACCAACTTCCTAAAACCGCGTCCGGTAAAATTGACTATCCGGCTTTAAAGGCGAGAAATCAGCAATGAACAAAGTCGGGCAAAGCATTATTGACTCCTATTTCGAGGTCAGGGACAACACGCTGTTTGCAGGCGGGGAATCAATTATCGACCTAGCTAATAAACGCTCGACCCCTTTATACCTCTATGATGCGGGAGTATTGAAGCAGAAACTAGATACGATAAGGACGAATCTTCCTTTCTGCGATATATTTTATTCGGTTAAAGCAAACCCGCACAATGATGTCATCGCCTTTTTTGTAAATAATGGCTGCGGGACGGAGATCGCATCACCGGGTGAATTCGAAAAATCAATCGCGGCAGGCTGCGATCCCGCCAAGATCATATACGCCGGTCCCGGTAAAAGGACAATTGACCTCCGCACCACGATAGAAAAAGGCATAGCGGAAATCCATCTCGAATCTTTTTCTGAAATTACGCGCTGCAACGAGGCGGCAAAACAACTAAACAGGAACCAACCGGTTTCCATTCGGATCAATCCGTCCAATCAATTTCAAACCGGCGCCATCCAGATGGGAGGCAAGCCGATCGCCTTTGGTTTTGACGAAGAGATGCTGAACGAAGCCGTACAGGCTATCATGAAGTGCGCCAACCTGAAATTGTCCGGGCTTCATATTTACGCAGGCACACAGATTCTTGATTCAGTTTCACTGGCAAAACTTTATGCCCATGCGCTGGAACTGTGCGAGAGTATTTTAATAAATCACGGGCTGCTTTTATCGACCCTCGATCTTGGCGGTGGTTTCGGCATCCCCTATTATGAAGACGAGAAACCGCTGGACCTGGCCGACCTGGGGCAGGCATTGAAGCGGGAGCGCCAGAAGTTAATCGACCGGGAAAAAGCTTTTTCGAACCTGAAAATCATCCTCGAGCCGGGAAGATTTCTCACGGCTGAATCTGGCATGTATATAACATCCATTGTGGCCGTTAAGCAGAGCCGCGGCAAACATTTCGCCATCTGCGACGGGGGAATGAACCACAACCTGGCTGCAAGCGGCAACCTGGGGCAGATCATTAAAAGAAACTTTCCCTTTGCCTGCGCCAATAAGATTTCCATGCCAGAAGAAATCAGCTACGAAATTTGCGGCCCCCTCTGTACCCCGCTGGATTGCATCGGGCGCAATGTTAAAATGCCGAAACTAGAAGAGGGGGATTTGCTGGTGCTCTTCAATGCCGGCGCTTACGGATTATCCGCCTCTCCAACAGGCTTTCTGAGCCACGCCCTGCCGCAAGAAGTATTAATAGGCTGATATGCTCAGGTCTTTTCGAAACACCCCTTCAAAAAACCCCTGCTCCAGTACACCATGCCCTTCATGAACAGCGGCGACACCTTGAAGAACCTTAATATCTCCCCACGCCGGGAAAGGGCTATTCGCACAATCATCCGGAGTGTCTTGAACGTGATAATGGCCGGGAACAGCAGCACGGGTATAATTCCCCTGTAAATCGGGCTTGAATAATATTTCCGTCTATACAGGATGATATATTTTCCGAGCAATTCCTGGTTATTGAGGAACCCCTTCAGATCCTCCCTGAATATATGGGCCACGGTAATACCCGGCACAAACCAGTACCGGGTGTGCCTGGATACGGCCAGGCCGAATAGCGTGTCCTCGGACGCCCTGACTTCCGGGAACCCCCCCACCCTGTTGAACAGTTCGCGCTCGCAGAAAATATTGACCCCGGGAAGGATGGATTTCACACGCTCCCTGCCCGCCGGAATGAATTCATTAAGCTGGAGATAATACTGCGCCGCAGCTATTGAATTATTCCGTTGAAACCCGGGAAGCTCGACACCCCCTCCTCCGGCCTTATATCCTTTCCCATATGCCAGGGCAATCTTTTCAGACCAATCCTCTACCGCGATCGCGTCCGAATCCAGGAAAGCTAGTATCTTTCCCGTGGCTTGGCCGGCGCCCAGGTTCCGGCCCAACGCCGGCATGACCCTCGTCCCGGTATTGATAAATTTTACTCCCGGAGAATATTTAGCGATTATATCCTTCATCCCCGGATTGTCGGAAGAATCGGCGACAATGATTTCTTTGATGTAATCGCCTTTCTGCTTCAACAATGAATCAAGGGTGTACGATATTGTTTTCTGGGAATTATAGGACGGTATTACGACAGAGATCTGTTTATCCATGCCTTTTCCTGACAGTTATGAAATCAAAACAAGCGCTGATTTGCGCTCATTTGCGGTTTACATTCTGGAAGCCGGACAGGAGTCTGTCCACCAGCCTCCACGCGTCCATGCCGCCATCGCAGATGCATTTGAACATGGACAGGGATTCCCCTCCCTCGACCTTTACACGCGGCAATTCCCAGGGGTCCATCCCCGCATGAACCGGTCCATGCTGCGAAGTATACACTGAAGTATATCCGCAATTCCGCAATATGCGCGCCGTATCATCGTTATAATCGGCCCTTGTGCCGTAAGGATATGCGAAAGAAGTCACCGGCTTGCCGGCAAGCTTCTCCAGAATTCGTCTTGAGTCCCTTGCCTCTCTCTCCATATCAGGCGGAGACAACCGGGCCATCGAACCATGGCTGACCGAATGGGACCCGATGGCAATGCCGTCCCTGGAAATCTTCCTGATATCTTCCGGGAGCAGATACTGGTCGCTATATTCCGATCCCTGTTCTGTTTTCCCGATTGCCCCCGACGCAACAAACACGACAGCCGGGATGCGGTATTTTTGAAGAACAGGCAGCGCGTCGGTATATACGCTTCTGAACCCGTCGTCTATCGTTACCAGGACAGAGCCGTCGGGAACGGCCGCATTGCCGGACGCGTGGGCCTCCACCTGCTCGAGCGTAACGGCGCGCCCCGTTTCAGCCAGCCATTTCATTTGCATGGAAAAGACGGGAATCGAAACGCAAAACGGGTCATAGGCGCGATCGCCAAACCGGTGATATGTCAGCACACGCACCGATGGTTTGACGCCCGGAATTGAACGGCACAGGCGCATGAACGGGGATGTGCCGTAGGCAATTATCTTTCTCGAGCTTTTTTTCACATGCCAGCGGATAGTGGAAATTCGATCAATCATGACTTCCCCCGGGCGGCCTGAAGAAATATCCGGGCAAGAAATTTGGTATTTCCGACCAGATATCTCTGCCATTTGTGGGGCTGCCGGAACAAAATATGGAGCCACTCCATACCGATTTTTCTTATCCAGAGAGGAGCGCGGTCAAGATCACCTGACCAGTAGGTGAAAAGGCCCCCAACGGCGGCGACAAGCGGCACTTTGAGTTTCCCGATATTCCCGGCAATCCAGTTTTCCTGTATGGGATTCCCCATCCCCACAAGCAGCAGATGGGCTCCCGACTCGTTTATTATCCTGATGATTTCATCGTTCTCTTCTTTTTTCCAGAAACCATGGTGATATCCCGCCAACGCGCAATCCGGGAACAAAGCCGGAGCGTTTTCAGCGGCCTTCTCTATCGCTTCCGGCTCGGCGCCCAGAAGGAAGTAGCGGTAATTTTTGCCGGTTGTTTCACGTAAAAATTTCGGGATCAGGTCTGTTCCGTTTACATTGTCCAGCAGCTTTCTCTTGTATAATATCCTCACTGCCCAGCGCACTCCCGTTCCATCGCCAAAAACGTAATCCGCCGAATTAAGCACATCCGCGTACTTTCTATCCTCTATGGCGAGATTCATCGTTGAGGTATTGACAAATACTATAGAATACGTTTTATCTGGCCGGGAGTCAATTATGGACTCCATTGCATCCTTTGCGTTTTGCAGAGTCGTATCGATTATACCGATGCCGAATATGTCCAATCTTTCCATGGTATCCTTTTTCTTGATGCTTTGATGATTTTACCGCTATTCATTGGGAAATGGATCTGTGTATATTTTGAGAGAAAAATAATAAAACAGGCTCAAGTCAATACTTTTTTACCTCCGGGGAACGCGGAAAAATAAAGCCCGGAACTGTTGCTTCAGCAATTTCTGTAACTGTTTTACAAACGATCTTCTTCTTTAACAGTGCTTCAAAAACACTACTGCCGACGGAATTCAATAAATCAAAAAGAAATTTTTTTCAAAAAAATCAGCAAATAAATTTGCCGGTTATCCGCAAATTGAGTATAATAGATGGTTGCGCAAAAAATAAGGAATTCAAAAAAAGCTTACGTAATTCTTTATTTTAAAAATATACAAAATCCTAAAAAAGGATATGGAGAGATTGTCATGAAAAAGAAACATGTATTGGTTTTTCTTGTGTTTCAGCTGTTGATTTTTTTTAATTACAGCTGCAATGAAATCGACTTTTTATCGTTAAACTCCCATTTTTCTAAAAAAAATCTTCTGTTTTTATTGTTAGCAAAGAACAAGACTGCCGTCCAAAACCCAGTTTCATATCCAGCCGCAACGTCTGACAAAGCGTTTGTTTTCGGCGTATGGCTGCAAGGCCCGGAGAATATGCTGAATGGCAAAACTATCGCACAAAACTACAAGGATATAGGCATCAATACGTTTATTGATCTGTGGAATTGGCCGAGCGAAAAAGACATGTATCCCGGTTATGCCATTGAATCCATGCAGGCGCTCAAAGACTCCGGCATGAACGTATATGCCGGGAATGATGCGGCAGCGGTAAACTGGATCAAGGCCCATCCTGAATTCTGGGACATCTTCAAGGGTTATGTACTCGGAGACGAGCCGGACATGAATAGAAACAGCGGCATTCAGTCCCAGGCCGATGCGAATACTCCCCTCGCATGGAAGGCTTTGGGTGATTCTTTACTGGCCCTCGATAATACGCGGGAGGTCTATGCCAACTTCGGGAAACCATTCGCAAAAGACGCCTGGTATACGACCGATTACGGTCAAACTGGCTCACAGGAGAGCGATTTTGAGCTTTATGTCACCCCCACATCCGTCATTTCAAGCGATTTTTATGGTATAACCGACCCATGGGAGAACCCGGAAAACCACGGGATATGGACTTACGGAAGAGCGGTGAGAAATACAAGGAAATATGCGAACTATGGCAGGATGCGCCCTGTATGGGGTTTTGTCGAAGCGTCAGCTCCCTGGACTAATGCATCAAACACAAATTGGATGTTCCAGCGAATGCCTCCTTCGTATATTATGCCAATAGCCTGGAACATGGTTATAAATGGCGCCAAGGGAATTCTTTATTTTTGCCACGATTTTTCACCTAACTCATTAGGTTCCTACGCGGCTCTCCTTGAACCGGGAATGCCAGCGGCAATCAAAGCGGCCAATGAATCCATTCGCAATTACGAGGCAGTCCTCACATCACCGGATATATCGGGCACAACAGTATCTACCGACGGCCCGGTGAATGTTATCACCCTGACCAAGCGATACGAGGGAGATACATTTATTTTTGCCATGGGGGACGGCAACCCAAGCTACAGGAATGGCCTGGCGGTAAATGCGCAGATAACCATTGCAGGAGAAGCGGGCATTAAAAACGTATCGGTGCTCAATGATAACCGGGTCATATCAATGAACGACGGTAAAATCAATGATCATTTTGAACCGTATGAACTGCATATATACAAGATAGACAACTAGATTCTATTGGATTCATCAAACAGCGGCTTTCTTCATCGGCGATGCCGGTTCGGTTTTTTTCCAATAGCCCGACCGAGCATCGTTTTTTTATCAACCCATCAATGGGGCACAAATTCCATGACAGAAAAGTATTGACTTTTCGACCGGAAAAAATAGGGATACATATATTCATTCAAGGCCGATAAACCCATTACTTCATATACAAAATGGCAAACTCCGTAAACCCAGACAAATTGCGGTCCATACTCAACCTGCAGACGTTCGGCATACTGCTGGTTGTTTTGGGGCACAGTATTCCACGAGGCAGTATCGACACCTATCCTCCGGATATCATCTGGCTTCACTCTTTTATTTACAGTTTCCATATGCCATTGTTCATGTTCATATCGGGATACCTTTTCATCCACAGCAACAGGGACAGGAGCATACGATACGTCTCTTTTATCAAGGATAAAGCCATACGCCTGCTCATCCCGTACATTATGCTTTCCACCCTGGCGTTCTTTCCGAAGGTGATTCTGTCGAAGTACGCCAACCGGCCCATCGATTTCAGCTTCGTGACATATATTCGCGGCATTATCTATCCCACGGAAAATCCCATTAAAGCAATGTGGTTTCTGCCGGTTCTTTTCTCTATCTTTATCGCGGCGCCGTTTCTAAGGACAATGATAAATCAAACCCGTTTGGTCGCCACGCTGGCCGTCATTGGCGCTTTGGTGCTGTTAAATATTTTCAACCCTGTATACACAAATGTCTTCGGATTACAGATAACAATGGATTATTTCTTCTATTTTTTTCTCGGCTGTCTTACCGCTGCCCAATGCAAAGCAAGCCTCAACCGGAGCGGAAAAATTCATCTTGTCCTCATAACATTGACGGCGCTTATACTTGTAAATTTATTTCTGCCGCAACTCACCGAAAAAATACCGATGCTTTTTGCGGCGTTCATTGGTATATGCTTCTCTGTTTCACTGGCATGCTTCATGGACAATCACGGCTGGAAATTTCTTGGATATATCGATGGTTATTCATACCAGATATATCTTCTGTCATGGTTCGTGCAGATTTTTTTCCGAATACTCTACCAGATTAATATCATCAATGAATATATTTGTTTCATCCTCATGCTTTCGTGCGGGGCGCTTATTCCCGTATTGATTGCCAGATTCATTGAAAGAAAACTGCCGATCGGGAAAATATTCGTTGGCATGAAATGAACGATCAAAAATCGGAGCACTGCATTGAAACGGCCCATTATTATATCATCACTATTACTTAATATTTTTTTTCTGGGAATCGCCCTGGCCGTCATTGAACGTAAAGGCGGCTACACCTGGGTCATGGATAAAGCGGCCGGTTTATTTCATGCCCGATCTCAAATAGGTTATGCCGAGAATAAAAATAATATATTTGAAAAATTGCCCCCGATAGAACGCAGGGATACGGTTTTTCTCGGAGATTCCATCCTTGATTACGGCGAGTGGCATGAATGGCTCGGGGACCATGCCAAGAATAGGGCCGTCAATGGCGATGATACGAGAGATATCCTTAAAAGACTGCATGTGATCACAAAAGGGAAACCGCGCAACATTGTTCTTTTAATCGGCCTCAACAACCTGGAAAATGATGCCCCCCTCAAAACCGTAATGTCGGAGTATGCCGAGATAGTGAATAGAATCCGGAAAGAATCCCCGAGTACCGATATATGGCTGCTGTCTCTCGCGCCGGTAAACCGCGCCCTCTACCGGCGCCACATCATTCCCGGCCACGCCGGCATTCATATGCCGGAAGCGGAGGATATCAATAATCTAAATAATTACATGAAAAAAATCGCTTCCGGTCAGGTGCATTATATCGACCTGAAGGAACTCCTTTCCCCGGCGGGGGAATTAAGCGTTGATTATACGCTCGATGGCGAACATCTCAATGGGGCCGGCCTGGAAATCATTGCCTGCAAGCTTCGACAGTTGATCCTGCATTAATACCATGGATATCTGCAAATACCCATAACGGTTCACTGTTTTTGCCGATTATGCCGCTACGGCGTTAGTTATCGGCAGGGCATTCCCCATGAAAGCTACTTCCGCAATAATGGATTTTCGAACAGCGATTCTCCAATAATCAAGCAAGCTCTCCCCTGCTTCTCAACCATTGATATATTTTTTTGTAATCAAGCAAGTATACGAGATAGAGCAAAGATAATACGCCAAAAACCATCGAATATGCGGCAAATTCGGCGAGGTTGTAGATATAATCTCCAATTATAAAGTAATGAATTAAAACAACAAATATGACAAAGAGGCTTGATTTTAAAATAGGTTTAATGAAAACCAGCAAGTCAAAATCGGGAATAATCCTTTTCAACAAATAAATATCCAGAATCGCGCAGACAAATTCCCTAACAACGATGGAAACGGCAATGCCCTTTGCGCCAATTTTCATAAATACAAAAAACAGGACCGGCGTTACGGATAATCTGATCACTTTACTTATAACGGGAAAGCCCGGTCTATTAAACGCGAAAAAAGCCGAATGCAGGAGCAACGGGATAATGCCGAAAATCAGGGTTATGGAATAAATCGACAATATAGGATACGATGACGCCCACTTGGCGTCGAATATGTGAATTATGGATTTTGAATTCATGGCGATATACAGGCATATAAACGTTGATACGGGCAGTATCAGGTAAAATACCGATGATATTATCTTTTTGAATTTCTCGATATCGCTCTGCAGATGGCTCAGAAGGGGGAGAATAATCGTACCGGCGCTTGAAATTCCAAGCTCGAATATGATTTGAACGATTTTTTTTGCCAGCGAATAATAGCCCAGAGAGGCGGCGTCGAATAATTTGCCGATGACCAGCTCGTCCAGCCTGCTCGAGAAGAAAAGCAAAAAGCTGTCAAGAAGAACCTTTAAACCGTATATATATAATTTCATGAATTCGTCAAACTGTCTGAAATTGATTTTCAAGCTTGGTCGCCATACTATCGAGTTCCACAATATTATTACCGATATGATGGAATTCAATACATTTTGAATCGCAAGACTCCACACTCCGAAACCGTTCAGAGCGCAAACAATACCGACTATTGATGAAATGAGAATACTCACCGAATCCCGGATGGCGAGGCTTTTAAAATTCATGTTTTTTGTCAAAAGCGCCACGTGGATACGGGAGATGCCTGAAATAAACAATGAAGAGCTCATGAAGACTATCAACAGCCTCAAGCCCGGCTCGTTAAAAAAACCCGCGATAAGATTCGAGCAGAGCATGAGCACGACCATCAATATGAAGCCGAAAAAAGCGTTAATCCAGAAAGCTATGTTTACAATATCATCCGATATTTCTTTTCGCTGAATTATCGCGTACCCGAGGCCCTGGCTGACGAATATATCCGAGAAGGCGATGAACAGCTGGCAGAGAGCCGCCAATCCGAAATCGTGGGGATCGAGAATCTTGGCCAGTATGAAAAAGCTCGCCGAACTGACGATCTTGACGAGCCATTTTTGGGAATACGCCCACAGGCTTGACAGCAGCACTCCCTTTTTACTGAACTCTTTCATATACTCCGCGTGATTTAATTATATGACTACAAGGCTTTGGAGTGTACAATAGGCGCAACTCAGATGATAATGTCAACCATGAATGGTATTAGAATCGATAAAAACACGCGGTCAGCCAGGCCGTCCCAATGGACCACATGCACTACATGATAACATGAATGATACTCATCATGATGATCTTGAATACCAGCAGATGGCAGTACCCGCTGCTCTTATACATTCTGTCGATCATGACAGGGAATACCGAGGAAATCCATTTCCCCTATCGCGGTAATCTCAGGATGAATAAAAACCGTAATAAAAAATTCCATTTCCATCCATAAAAATATCCTTGCCAATTAATAGCAAATATCCCACAAAGGGACATTCTCTTTACATATCCAGAAATTTTCTCAATATTCTTAGGCCCTGTCCGGCGATTTTTGTATTAGCGGAAGTCTTTGGGGGTATGCGGCTGGTTTATATATAACCCGTGTAATTACTATGGTCTATTATAAAGAGATTGCAATTTACTATATTTATCAAGAACAATTCCATGAAAACCAGAATATTCAATACATTTTGCGCTTGTATACTAACTGCATCCCAGATTTGGCTTTGCGGCTGTCACGATGTAAATTTCAAAAAACTTGAAAAACGCAATAGAAGCCTGTCGAAGATGCTTGTCGATATCGGCCTGATCCTGAGTGATCCATTTTATCAACCCACTGAAGGCGCAAAAGCCATCGGTCATCTGGATCCTTCCATTCAGCAGAGTTTCCCCCCACTGGCCGGAACCAACTCAATAAAATACGGCTTATCCGTCTGGCATTCCGACTGGATACACCCATCCTATATTGAAAACATTAAAAAAGTCGGATGGAATAAATTTTTCGTTTCAAGCGGTTATCATGAAACGCTGGATGAGACCGCGATGGCGAACATGATCCAATATGCCGGCGACAATAACGCTGATTTTTTTTATTCCCTGCTGGGATATGCGAGGGACGAGATCAATCCCACCACCGGGACCCCGCGTTTCAATACTGACGAAGAATTTATCCAGAGCTATCTGGATTATATTGATACGGTACTCGGAAGGTACGGGCCCGGGGGCACCTATTTCACCGAACACCCAGCCGCGCCCAACAAGCCGATACTGATCGTGGAAGTCTGGGACGAGCCGTCCTATTTATACCGCCAGCCCGAAAGCTGGAACGATCCTGTTCTAAGCGACTTTGACCACCAGGCCCTTGTACTGGCAAAGCTGTTGAGCGCCACATACCATCACCTGCACGCCAATGCGACATGGGAAGCCGCGGGCATAAAAATGCAGGGCATATCTCCAGTGAGAGAGCCGGATATGGTCCGGATGGTCCATCAGCATGTGAAGGAATTAAGGGACCACAATGACCACCTGGAGCCCGGCGCATCCATCACTCCTGTCGGCGGCGGGACCTATGATCCTTCGAATTTTTACGATATCGTCTCCCTGCATCCTTATAGCTTCGACGGGCCGCCTGACACTGAATACGTCCTCGCCTGGTACACGTTTTCCTGGGCGAATTACTTCAAGAGCGTGCGCACTATAATGGATGATTTCGGAAACTCCGGCAAGCCGATCGAGATCTGCATGGGGTGGCACCGCGATCAGGGGAGATTTTCCGCCCTGGCCGCGCGATATCCGATCCCGGAATTCATGCAGGCAGCCTATGTCATAAGAGCATATGCTGTCGCCCTGCGGTCAGGGCTGGAAAGCTATAACGCCTTTCATATTATCGACGCAGATAATTACAACGGAGGTTTTTTTGATATAGCAATGGGTGATGACGGTTACTGGCATGTTTCGAAATGGTGGGCCCAGACTACAGCTACCGCCACGATGATACATCTCATGCCAAGGCCCAAAATCAACAATGCCATCAGCGACGGCGTCAACGGCTATTATGCTTACACAATAGATCCTGATTCGAACGCATCCACTCCGACATCGGTCATAATGGCCTGGAACGTGGAAAAACCGCTTTTTGTCACCGTGCCATGCTCCGCCGGCGACACCTATACTGTTTATAATATGCTGGGTTACACCACCGGACCTCAAAGAGCAATATCTGCATCTATCTCTTTAAAAATCGGGCCCTATCCTGTTTTTGTATTAATAGAAAAGTAATAGATTATCCAAAACGACGAATTCTCTTCTTCAACCTTTGATTATTTATTAATTCTATATACGTGATGCTCATATGGCTTAAAATGATCGGTAAATGCGCCATTGGTCATGGTGATTGTCCGCGAATCATTCAGCACGGTCACTTTTTTTACTCCGGATTCGCCTTTTACGATAATTTTTGCGTTAACTTCAAGACCCTCCCGGTATTTCGAATTTCCGTCACCCATTGCAAAAATATAAGTCAGACCCTTGAATCTCTTTGTCAATGCAATGACACTGACAGGGCCATCGGATTGCGCAACGGTTCCTGAAACGGTTGGCGCCTTGAGCACCGCTCCGTATCTCATCACCGATTCGTTGGCGGACTTGATCGCTTCAGGCATGCCCGGCTCAAGGAGGGCGGCGTATTTTCCTTTATTGGAAGGGCCGGGTGAAAAATCATGGCAGAAGTAAACTATCCCCTGGGCCCCATTAATGATCATGTTCCATACGATCGGCATTATCAATGAAGGTGGTATTTTCTGATACATCCAGTTTGAGCTTGAGGCGTCTCTCGATGGTCCGGAGGTTTCAACAAAGCCCCATACGGGACGCCCGCCAGAGTATTTTCTTGTGTTCCGAACAGCCCTTCCATAGGTCCATATGCCGTGGTTTTCCGGCGGCTCATAAGGATCGGTTATCCCGTAGAAGTCGCTTGAAATGACGGTTGTCGGCGCCACATAAAGCGCAAAATCTTTCTCTTGCGTCGATCCGGCGGCGCCGTGTTCCGTTTTATACCAGACATCCTTTGCGAAGGGTTTGCCGAAATTTGCGTAAATGGGCCGCTTCTTATCCAGGGCGCGCAGGGCGTCTCCTTTTGCTTTCCAGGCGGCCGGCAGATTTTCATCCGCCACGGACTTGATTCCGCTGTTCCTGTTCATATCAGGCTCGTCGCCGAGGAGATAACCGATTATCGTATTTTGAAATTCGGGGTGGCCGTTTATCCAGTCTACGGCGTTTTTATCATCCCCGGCATAGGCTTTTATGCCGGCATCCTTCAGCGCCCGGGCCGTTTGAACCGAAAATCCCTTCCAGGCCCAGTCTTCCCTGGGCCACATCCAGAGTCCCGCATAGGTGTTAATCCCGATTTCCTTGTAATTCTGGGCCAGGGTTTTTCCTTTTACCGTGTCCAGGGCTTCCTGCAGCCAGACGGCCAGTGTAAAAGTTCTGTCTGAAAGATCCGACTGGTCTCCACCGGCCATTGCTTTATCCCTGGGCTGTGCCATTTCGGATACCTGCGGGGTTTCACCGGTCCTTTGCTTCAATGGAGCCCACCCCATAAGAAAACCGAAACAAAGTATAATGGGTATAATTATTGATTTATTCATGATAATACTTCCAGTTAAGTGATAGGAATCAGACTTGTCGCGACACTTCGTTTCGCGCCCGCAGGGAGCCCGCTCGATAAATTCACTTCGACCTTGCCCAGCGCAGGCTGTGCGGCGCAGGCTGTGCGGCGCCCGCCGTGGGCCCTTAAAGCGCTTCGCCCTTTGCCCCCGGCAAAAAATTTTGATTCGGAGCCAGCTTGTTGAAATTTATTATTTATAACAATCAATCTCATGGGATATGTCCATCTATTTTTATATTAACGCGCCAGTAACGGTGGCCTTCCAATATAAGGCCAACCCATATATTTTGATTGACTTTTTTTCCCGTTTTTAACAATAAACTATATTTGTAGTTTATTGTTTTCCATAAAAATAAAAAATCAATCAGCAATCATTTCAATTCTAATCAACCGAAGGATATTATATCCAATAATATTCAATGAAATTTATGAAAATTAGTATAAAACCAGCCGTAATTATAATGCTCGCAGCATTGACGCCGTTTACTACCTGTATAAAAGGCATGTCCGGTATCGAAAAATTAGAGCAACCCGAATTTTTGATATCAATAAACACCTATAATAATAAGACAACGCCCGGCACACCCGGCACCGACTCTTTTCAGTCCGCCCAGACACCGGGCCAGAAGGTATCAATAACAATAGGGACGCAGATTGTAAATATGATCTATGCTAATAATCAATCAAGTGTTACATTTCCTCATGGCTCATCAGATGCATCGAAACAGACGTTGACAAGAAAAATGTTCATACAGGAGACGGATTTTACCAATGCCATGGCCGTCCAGGTATTGCAGTGGGCTTATAATAATGACAAGTTTTCTCTAAATTCAGGCGATTATAACTATTTATCATCATCATCGATCAACTATGGCGGACAGTCTTTATTCAAACTTACCGCCACAGCAAACATCACGGAAGATTATAATATTCAGATAGCTTTTAGTGGCGGAACTTTTTCAGTTCGTAATTCAGAATTTGCCAATAAGCCGGTAACTTGCATTACATGGTATGGAGCAGTAATGCTCTGCAACTGGCTGACTGAAATGGAAGAAGGGAACACGGCAAATTGCGTTTACTCGGGTATCGACAACACATGGCTGGCCGACGAGACCTTGACCGATCTCGCAAAGACCGGCTTCAGGCTCCCCACCAGAATTGAATACTGGTACTGCGCAAGATATAGAGGAGATGATTACACAAACACCGTGACCGGATATTCCAATCCATACTTCACGAAGGGAAATTCGGCAAGCGGCGCAACGGCGGATTACTCAAATACGACGGCAACATCGGCCGTGGCCGTTTATGGGACGTCTGCTCTCTCGGTAATAAAATCAAAAACAGCCAATGCCCTTGGCTTGTACGACATGACCGGTAATGTGTGGAAATGGCTGGAAAATTATTCGGGAAATGGAGCCTTTGACGCAGGATCATGTTGGGACCGACCAGCCGATCAATATCTCGAAATAGGCGTTGATGCAAGCAGCAACTCATGTAATGATCCGGCATTCCATGTGGGATTCCGTATTGCCAGGACTCAATAAGGATTGCGAACAATTAAAATTATGGTAATTTTCCGCATTCCCGGACTTCACTGATAATAGCAGGTATTACTTTGTGCAGGTGCCTTGTTATCGCAGCACTGTTTTTATAGGCATTTTTGAGCTTATCAACCATTTCTTCTTCCGTGTCTTTTTTTAAATCGATAACATACTGATCCAGCCCAATTTTCCCGGTTATCCCTTTAAATTTATAGCTGTATGCCTGCGGAACGGTAGGCACCCCCGTAGAAAGCGCCGCGATGCAGGAATGCATCCGCGCACCCGTAAAAAAATCGAGCTTGCTAATCAGGTACTTGAGCTGCGGCGCCGAATAGCCGGAATCCACGACATAGATTCTCTCGGCGGGAATGATATGGGAAAGTCTTTCCGCGATTTTCACCGAGAGTGGATGATCTTCTATTCCCACGTGTGGGATAAAGACAATTTTAACTTTCCTGTCAAACGATAATAACGTCTGTATAATTCGTTCGGTCACCCTGGGATAATCGACGTCGCTTCCCAGGATCATGTCTTTTCCAATGGAAACATCATGTAAAAAACCACTGACATTGATTCCTACGATGGTTCCGCTTTTAATGAAGGCATCGAATTCTGGGTTGTCAACTTTTTCCGGACTCATGAGGAATGCCATGTCATTGGCTGGTCTAAAATGAGGCAGACTGCCGCATAAATCAGTGACATGGTTGAAAGACTGGTCCTCCCGGATATAGACCAGATCGGCTCTCCTGAGAACATTTTTCGCCAGCATTTTCCCGGGAACTGATGTAAAAGGACCTATTGTCTGGGGGAAAATGATAAGCTTCCGCTTATGCGAAATAGCCAGGTACTTGTCGAGAGAATGCCTGAGGAAGACATGGAGCCCGTATATATCGCTGAAACTGTCCCCCTCCGCGAGATTGATCACATAATCAGCGTTGACAAGCTCCTTGAGGCGCCGGTCATTGCGATAGATTTTCTTCTTCCGCCACTTTTTATTCAACAGCACCGGCAAGGCATAGAATATTTTCAATTTATCCACGAAAAGGTATTCTTTTAATTTGCCGGGCAGGAAGAAAAAAACCAGGTGCAGCAGTCCGCTCAGAATGAATTTCGAGCTCCAGACATAGTGTTCGGTAATGGAGTATTTTTTCCCGTTTATCAGCAGGTCATGGCTCTTTTCAGAGTCCTCGTCTGAATCCTGATTGAATATCTCGATACCGATACCGGGGTTATTTTCAATCAATGATGCTATTGCGCCCAGTGTTAACGCGTTGATGCCCTTGTTCTCGCTGCTCAAAGATGCGCCTGTTAAAATGATGTGCTTCATTGGTGATTTTTATCCATATCTAAAATATAAAAAGCCTCTTAACCATAGCCCGGATGTTTCAACCTAATGCCACATGGCGCCCGCTCGGCAGTGGACATCGGTTTTCGAACAATAAATATTTTACAGATCCACTGCGTTTTATCGTCATGAAAGATACCACAACTTCACCCATTATAAGCCCGCGGTTATTATCATGGAATCTGCAATAATCCATTGAATGGACAATGAAACAGTTTTTTTATATGGCTATCCGGGCATCAAGGCCCTCTCCGGATCCGCTGCTCCCCCTTCCTCCTCTTTAAAAGCGAGTAGCGAAGAGATCATTGCTAAATGCATAAAATAAAAGAATTCCATATGACCAAAATAACTTACGCCAATAAATGTAACACAATGTGCAAACAATATTGTGCCCAGTGCCCAAGCAGTTTTTTGTTTTATGCTATCATCCTTGAATATATCCAACGATTTCCCGACATATTTAAAACCCATTATAATAATTGTTACGAATAAGATCAACGTTATTAATCCTCCGTCAAAACCCTCCCTAAGATACTGGTTGGTAGTATCCTGCAAACCCCATGCCCACTGACCCGATGACCGTGTTCCATATAAAAGCCATTCCGGTAAATGTCTTATGGATTCATCAATCAGCATGGACCGGAAATACCCGGTGGATCCTCCTGCAAAATCTATATACATAAAAATAAACCAGACGGGATTATTCATAACCAATTGCAGTACCACCACTGGAATGATTATTGCCCAAATAAAGTATTTTCTTTTTTCCCTGAATCTCCACAACAACAAACCAATAAAAGATGACATTAAAGTCATTATGGGGCCGCTTGATGCAGATGTGAACGTAATAATAATACCCGATATAGCACCCGCCAAAGCATGAAATTTATTTTTTTGATTCCATAATACCCACATGAATGGGATCAGCAATGCGCCAAACGTCCCGGCTAAAATTGGATGATCAATTGCGGCCTGGGCGCGTAATCTGCCCTCTCTCTCCATAGTAAATTCAGGTACGCCGCCCAAAAAAGAAAAAAGATTTCTGCCTGAAAGTTTTTCATTTATCATGAAGATAGCGATGACAATACTCGCAATAGCAAAAAATTTCATTATATAAGTATAATCTTCGATCTCACTAAAAATATACCGCAAAAAAAAGTAAGCCAAGACAGTATCGCAACCTTGTCCTAATTTTTCTATTACTCCCGAGGATCCCATAAGGACCCCGCATAGAATAACTTTCAATATGATAAAAGCGATGATTGCCTTGTCTATTGTATTGAGCTTGAGCTGATACTGTCTACTTAACAGAACTATAAGCATGCCAATGAGAATCGCTATTCTCATGTAGGGAAAATTTATACCCATAACTACAATGCGCTGCATGGACGTCATAAAACATCCAATCATGAGATAGGGAAAAACCTTGTACTCCCTTTTTAAAAATAGAACCAGACCCCACATTATAACAGCAAAAAGAATACCGAGCGGATGTATGACAGTAGTTCCGTATTGCTGCCATTCTATAATTCTTTCTTCCATGATATATTTATGATGTTTTAAATTGTAATGGGATATGTTTACTTATCAAATTCAAGCAAAGAGGCCGGCTCGATACATGGCCGGCAAGATGACTATCTATTTGTTCATGTTTTTCTATGAACTTTTTTACAAAACATCTATCGCCTTTCAAATCTATCTCTAACATGTAATATGAATCTAAAATATGACTGGATCCTGAATACTACATCCTTTTATATAACCAATCCGGTATTGGGAATGTTCTATTATTTAAAACTCCCCCTACTATATTGGCATTATATTTTTTTAAAAGATATATTGTCTTTTTCGTCGCTTGCAAGTGGTCTGTTCCCTCGTTTGCAATTACCACAACGCCATCGGCGTTTGAAAATAACATAGCCATATCCGACATCTTACTTACAAGGGTACAATCAATCAAAACCGCATCATATTTATTTTTACAATACTTGAAAATCGTTTTTAATTTCGATTCACTTAAAAGACTCATTATATCTTTTGAAGAAGCGCCAACCGGCATAAAACTGATATTTGCATCTTTTGATATTATAATTTCTTCAATTTTCCGCGAATCGTCTTTGATTATATCCCCCAAACCAGGAGACTCATTAATATTTAATAACTTATCAACAACCGGTTTCGTTATGTTTGCATCTATGACAAGTACATTAATACCCATACCCGCCAGATGATATCCCAGATTGCTTGTTATGGTGGAATTTGACGAAACGGGATTCGCAGAAGCAAATAACAATACTTTAAGCTTTTGAATCTTCATAAATATAAACATTTGATCGGCCAAATCGCTCATAAAGGATTCATACATTTCAGATGATTTTTCTATACCGATTTTATTTTTTTGGAAAAATATTCTTTTCGGTATCGTCCCAATAACCGGCAGATTGAAATGATCGACAAAATCCTGCGGTGATTTAAAAGAATTACTGTAAATATCAACAACCATTGCCAAACCGACCCCGAAAACCAAAGCAAAAATAATTCCACCGAGAAAAATGAGGATCTTCGGTTTTCCAACCGGTAAATAATTTGTTGATGCCTGCTCGATTATTTTTACACTTGCAGTTCCATAGGCATCCATATCCGACAATTCATTGCCGGTTAGATTGTTCTTCATTTTATAAATGTTATCCTGCAATTGCAGTATTGTCGGATGCAGGTCGCCATATTTCATTTCCAGTTCGACCAACTGCTGCTCTAAGTCATAAATTATAAAAGAACGGCTCACAACATTGGCGATCGCGACGGCCGATGCAGGATCATAATCTTTAACTGATATTTCGAATATATCGGTGTTAGGGCGAAGTGTCGTTGTCGTATTCGTCTTAAGAGCATTTAATGCAAATGTAAATCTATAGTGCTGCTTAAGCTCCGGGCTTAGACCGTCTATATATCGTCGTGTTTTGAATGCTTGCCATTTTACCAGGGGGACTTTAAGGGAGTGACAGAATTTTGTTTCATAGTCCAATGGTCTTTTATCAAGTTCCAGAGCCTTGACAGCTCGTTTCATTACCGGGTTGGATGTGACAATGGACATCTGTGTAAAGTGAATTCTTGTTGCCACGAGTCGCTCATAGGTTTGAGCCTCAATCTGCCCGATTCCCTTTATATGTATCAATACTTTAGCCTCGTAGACATTGGTAAACATTAATAAGATTATATATGTAATCACACTAATAATGACAAATGATATCAAAATCAATAATTTATGCCTGAAGATCGGCCTAATAAAATCCCGAGAGGTATTAATTGATATATTACTTTTTTCCATTTTATCATCCCACTATTTGTAATATTTCATCATTCACCAGAAATCAGTATATTGCGATTCATTTTTAAAACCAATTTAATTACTATCGGCATCATTATCATTAAGGTCTATTTTTTCTTTATAATGCAACACTTCACTAAAAGAATCCCTCTGATACGACAACAATGTCGCCTGGTTTAAGTATTACATCTTCTTTGGCGTCACCATTCATTGCTTTTTGTAGATTGATCTTTATACTATCATAGCCAGGTTTATCAGGAAAGGGTCGGAGCAATTTTACACGGCTTTTAGAACCAAACCTAGTAAAACCGCCGGCAATAGATATAGCCTTTAAGACAGTGGTTTTCTCCTGAAGCTGGTATGATCCCGGACGAATCACTTCACCTGAAACAGTAAAATTCATACTTCGCGACTCAATCAGTGCAACAACAACAACAGGATATTTTAGATATCCGCTTGCGAGACGCCATTGTATTTCTTTTTGAACTTCAGTTATTGTTTTATCTTTGACATGAAGACTGCCGATATATGCAACAGAAATCTGCCCGCTTGGAGTCACCGTTGTCCTGTCCGTCGATGCCTCAGGCTTCAGAATCCTAACCTCAAGTATATCTCCGATACCTACTTTATAATCATCGCTTTGAGCAAAAATATGAATAAATGACAGAAGGCTGAATGTAACGAAGAATAACAAAACAAAGCATGTTTTCTTCACAATATTTCCTCCTTGGGATTACTAATTGATTGTAATTTTTTATAATGGTTTGTCTATTCTTACGAATTATTGATCAATTAACAAATACAATTTATAGTTTGAAATTAACATGCAACATTTTTCTCCTAAACTAATTAAAATTAGTCCTTAAGGGGGGATTTATTATTATCGAAAAACTTTTTTATATACACGTTAATCTATATTAGCCATACAATATTAACTTCTATATATATTCAAGAATAATATAATTGCCCTGGTTCTCTTTTTAAAATTAAATTAAAAGATCTAAAAATTTGTCCGAATTTTTTTTCATTATGTCTCATGAATATCTCAACTGAACAAGGATACATTTGCAGACGGAATATATTACATAATAAAAGAACATAAGGCATTGACTTCCGAACGTCTGCGGAGAAATCCTAATCAGTGACTAAACAGAAGGTGGCGATGGTATTCTAAGAGTGCTAACTTCTCACGATGCATTTTTAAAGAGGAATGCATCCAATTCCTTAAATACATTCAGAACATAAATTATGTATATAATTATAACATCAGGATTTTATAATTGATAGTGCCATTTTAAATGATTCATCCATGGAATGCCATAATAATTTATTCTTTCGAGATCATCGATTGGTCTCAAATGATCCACTGTTAAATTATTTATGACAATGGTATTAAGAGATTACTTAATTTCTGGATATCTTAATAACTCACTTAATATGATATGAATAGTCTAAATGTCGATTAAAATCTAATACTATGTAGTTTTTATTAATCATCGGAATGATATATTTTAATTTATAAAAAAACACCGTCCCTTTTTTTATTGACTAATTCTTGGATTATAGTTTCTTTAAGCTGAATAATCTAAATCAGATCTTTAATTCTTTTATTATTGTGGCAAATCCAAACAGATAAATTTCTATAATAAATTGTATATTATATTTTGCATAACATCGCTTTTACAATTAACAACTCAGTTATTTATATGATAACAAATAAATAGCGATGCGGGAGAATATTTTGCTGATAGATAAATTACAGAAACGGCAACTGATCGTCCAATTAAACAGGTTACTTGATATTGGGCTCACCCTTGTTGCCTACATAGTCGCCTATCAAATAAGAGCTAATTTTATACCACATACATCCACTGGAGTAGGCGAGAGCCCTGATTATGTTATAATTGCTCTGTTTGTAATAATCATCTGGTTCATTCTGCTATTTTTTATAAATACGGACACTCCGGCTTCCAAAAAATTATCTATAATATACAGCAATATTATCAAAGTTGTATCAGCCGGTATTATTATGCTCGTTCTGCTTCTTTTTCTTTTAAAAATAAGAGACGTCAGCAGGTTAATCCTCGGCTTTTTTTATATCATCAATATTTTAACATTAATGATCAGCAAAACAATCATTTATTGGGTTAGTAAAAAATCTGAGCAGTCGGAATACAATAAATGCAACATGCTTATCATCGGTAGTAAAGAAAGAGCCGTAGGTGCCATCAACTTGATCAACTCTATCAAGGGACATTATAATATCATCGGCTGCTTGGATATAAATAAAGACAGGATAGGAAAACACGTCAAGGATGACATAAAAGTAATCGGGGCTGTGGATGATATTCAAGCCCTGATTATAAAGAACGTCGTTGATGAAGTAATATTCGCCATGCCGATGTACCAGATAGAGAACGTCGAAGCCTACATACACCTTATTGAGCTAATGGGCATCAAGGTGAGGATCTTTCCGGATTGGCATATTCATTCCCTTTTTTACGAGCCGAAGGTAGCGCAGGTCTACTTCGACGAGCTGAACGGGATACCCTCCATGGTGCTCAGCTCCACCAGCAACAGGGAGCGGGACCTGCTGATGAAACTCTTTTCCGATTACTTAGTATCCGGGGTCATGCTTTTAATATTATCGCCCTTTTTATTGATCATATCGGCCATGATTAAAATCGCTTCTCCGGGACCCGTATTATTCAAGCAGGAGAGAGTGGGACTGAACGGCAGAATTTTTAATGTGTACAAGTTCAGGACAATGGTGAGGGACGCTGAGAAAAAGCTGGAAGAATTGAAGGCCCTTAACGAGGCTGACGGCCCCGCCTTTAAGATTAAAAACGATCCGCGCATCATCCCCATCATAGGGAAAATATTAAGAAAGACAAGCCTGGACGAGCTTCCCCAGCTCTTCAACATATTCAAAGGCGAGATGAGCCTCATCGGCCCGCGGCCTCCCCTTCCTTCGGAAGTAGCCCAATACAACATCTGGCACCGAAGGCGTCTCTCCATGAAGCCGGGCATCACCTGCATCTGGCAGATACAGCCAAACCGCAACGACCTGAGCTTCGACCAGTGGATGGATCTGGACCTGGAGTATATAGACAACTGGTCGCTCAAGCTGGATGTTAAAGTTTTCTTCAAGACGATCTTCGTGATGCTCCTTGGCCATGGGCGATAAAATCCTGTCATGGGAAAACTTTTTTCTTTAATTGGGGCATTAGTAATACTGCTGCTTTTTTCAGCAGCCGGCATATCCTATGCCTGGGAATTCAACATAATCGGCACAATCCGTGAAACCTTTGATGACAACATCAGAGCCATCGCCGAAACCCCCCTTCAGAAAAAGAAATACGATTATATTTCCGAAATTCTAATCGCCCTGGGACTGCACCACGAAGGGAAAACATATACCCTTGACCTGATGGGCCATGTTAACCAGCAGATCTATGCCAGGCATTTTGGTTTAACGAACAACAATCAGGATGCGGCATTAAATCTGACAAAAGCTTTTTCCGAACTTGTGTCTTTCCAGATTTCCGAGGTTTTTCAGAATTTTCCCGAACCGGATACTTTTGAAAATTTATTTGGCACCTCAGAGGGGAGGATGCGATACTGGAGAAACAATTTCAACCTTACCGGCATATTTGAGGCTAACAAGTATTACCTGATACGATTGATATACACAAACAGTTTCAGCAAGTATTTTTATACTCGCAATAGTCGATGGTATACTGAAAGGTTTTTTTACCCGATAAATCTCAACCAAGACCTAAAATACTCCCTAGTTAATACGGCACGGATGCAGCACGAAATACACTGGGACTCATCCAACTATACATATTTATTTTACGAATACCAGTGGACCAGATCATATCCTGGAGGCATCCTTCAGGTCCACCGACCTGGTGTGGGTTACCGGCACGATTTCACTCGGCAATTATTCATAGAAGGACGGGTATCGCCGGATTTCGTTTTTTCACCCCATAACACACGAGGCAATATAACTGCCCTTGGCGTTCAGTATGTGATTCCTCCAAGCACCCCCTATGACATAAGCCTCTATACCTACATTATGGTATCCCATGATGTAGATCAAAGGACCAATGCCAGCTTGAATTTCACCTATCAGAATTCAGTTTTGGCCAATAATGCTGATCCGACAACCAATTGGCGAATTGATGGGAACATAACACGCCAAATTTTCGATAAACTGTTATTCACTTCCTCGGCTTTTTATGGTGAAGTTTATATCTTTACCACGAAAACGACCAACAGGCTCGTTGGATTATCAGTATCGGCCACATATGAATTCACAGAACATGTATCCGCCACCATGTCATACAATTTCACATGGAATTACGCATACGTGGCGGGGTATAGCCTAATAGGCGGCTATGTGTATAGCAATGGGGCTGCCATTCAGGGAATAACCGGTTACTATAGAAATCGCGTCTCTCTTGCACTGAATGGCACATGGTGAGACTAGCATATCATCTATAAAATTGATGCATACACTAGGCCGCTAATGAAATTAAAACCATTATTAATTCTAATCAATATTATCATACTACTGATCATTCTTTTTGCAGGCTTCTGGCCATTTGAATTCAAACCGGCAAACAACGTCCGCCGATTAAATGACAATAAAGGAATCATTCTTATCAGAAACAACCAGATTCTAGAAGCCGACATATTATCGTACTCAAGCCTTTTATCTAATCTGGATAATAATACACTAATCATTGAAATACGGATAAAACCCTACTCTGCCACGAAAAATTGGCTTTCCAACATCCTTTGCTTCTATGACGATAAGGACCCGGAAATCTTCATGATGGCAAAATGGAAGTCCGAGTTGATCTTGCGGAGGCGGGTTCAAAGACCTTCAGGGGAATACGCATACCATGAAGTCGGGGTGACTGATGCTTTTATCACGGATAAGACGGCTTTAATAACAGTGTCAATGGATGCATCTGGTACGACCGTTTATATTGACGGCAAAAAAGCGTCTCTATTCCCGAGATACATACTCAATCCCATGAATGATAATCTTTCCAACGCCCGCCTCTTGGTGGGCAACGATCCCCGCATCAGGGTCCCCTGGGAAGGAGAGATACAGGGACTAGCTATTTATAGAGGGGCGTTGAACCAGTTCGAGGCGTCCAAACATTATGTCATGTGGCTCACTCATGATCATGATTCTCTTTCGCGGGAAAAAAGCATCATAGCCCTGTATCCAATGAACGAACCATCAGGTCCCGTTCTTCACAATATCATTACCTGGCGTAACAACCTGATAATCCCTGGACACCTTCATGCAATAAAGAAAATGGTCCTTTCAAAACCGTGGGTGAATTACTGGCGAGAAATCAAATATTATTCAGATATAACCATCAACATTATGGGTTTTATTCCACTCGGATTTTTCCTTCCGGCCCTTTTCAGGGTTTGTGGCGTAAAACGCAAATCATTCGTATATATCACGGCTATCTTCACCGGCTTCTCCATAAGCCTCGCCATCGAACTGATTCAGGTTTACATGCCGTTCCGTTCATCCTCCCTGACAGACCTTGTTTGCAATACTCTGGGTACGATACTCGGGGTTGTGGTATTTGAAAAATCGCATGCATACATAAGCGTGTCTGCCTCGACTCCGCTCGGCAACCATGTTTTTCATATTAATAAACAAAAGAATCCGGACTGAGGGTTTGGTCTCTCACCCCCAGTTCCATTGTCCGACCTCACTCACGCTCCGCGCACCCTCTCCATCAAATGGAAAGGGTTTCGGTATTAATGATTTCAACACTTTTCCAACTCACCATTTTATGGAGAGGTCTGTGGGTGAGGATTAAAAAATGGCGAGCAAAGCGCGGGTGAGATCGAAATTGTATCTTGACAGACAGCCTAAGCTTTATATGATTGAGGAAGTAATAATCTGATACATTTTTTCAATAAAGCAAATATGAACGACTTTTTTCTTCAATACGGACTCCTTTCATTCAGCCAGGAACGTCTCTGGTTCCTGGACAAACTCGCGCCCAGCAATACCTATTACCGGCTGCCCAGTATTTTCCAACTCCATGGTCATTTGAATATTGAAGCCCTGCAGAAGAGCGTCAATCATGTAATAAAAAGACATGGATCTTTGCGAACAACTTTTCGCATTAATAACAATGGCGACCCTATTCAGGCTGTTTCTGAACACACCGATGTCTCTTTAGAAATAAAACAGATGCCGAATTCCTCATATGAAGAAATAAAGAGAGTTTTATTTGAGGCAACAAAAAGGCCATTGGTTTTAACAGAGGATTCCTTATTTCATCTGTTTCTCATCCAAACCGGTACTGATGAGCATTATCTATATATCGACATGCATCATATAATCGGCGATGGCATTTCGCAGCGGATATTCTTCAATGACCTTTCGCTATGCTATAATGCCTATGTCAATAACGGCGAACCGCAATTGCCGGAATTATCAACCTCGTATCAGGAATATTCGGTTCAGCAAATAGAAGATTATAACAGCGAAAAGATAATAGAACAAAAGCGTTATTGGATTGAAAAGCTTGCCGAACCGAGGGAGAGATTAACTTTACCGGCTGATTATTCAAGGTTTGAAAAAGAAAAGTATGAAGCGTCTTCCCTGGTGAAAATTCTATCAATTCCCTTATCAAATCAAATACGAAATTTCATTAGTCAAGAAAACACCACTGTTTTCAAGTTCATGTTATCTGTTTTTGACATACTTTTATGCAAAATAACCGCCCAGGAAGACCTGCTGGTCGGTTTCCCCTCATCGGGAAGAAAACGAAGTGAAATCCAGGATCTGATTGGCATGTTTGTGGTGACACTGGTGCATCGGGCAAGAATACACGGCGATCAAACGTTCAGGAGCGTTTTAGAATCGGTGAATGAAGATGTCATGACTTCAGTGGCCAATGAAGAATACCCCTTTCAGAAAATCGTGGAAGACCTTAATGTAAAGCGCGAAGCCAATATCAATCCCCTGTTCCAGGTATTCATCAACTCCTTCCCCTATCCGGAAGACAACCTGACCCTGGTGGGAATCAATTGCAATAACCTGACACCGGAAATAGCGACCCGGGGGACCAATTACGATATCGAGCTGTATATAAGGCCGTACGAACGGATCAAGCTGGAATTGATATATAACAAGAACCTCTTCACTGAAGTAAGAATACAATTTATCATGGAGCAAATCGAATGTCTGATTTCCCAGGTCATGGAAAAACCGGATTCCCCTATCCGCGACCATTCTCTTGTAACGGAGAACATGGCATATCTGCTTCCCGATCCCACAGCCGTTCTCAAAGAAAATCCGGGCAGGCTAATTATTGACGATTTCAACCGGCACGCGGAGATGGATCCCGGCAAGGTCGCTGTATCCGACGAAAACGAAACATGGACCTACGGGCAATTGTCAGTGACATCAAACAGAGTCGCCCATTATCTGCATGGTAAAAATATCGGCAGGGGCGATACCGTGGCGATCCTTGCGAAAAAAGGCGCCGCCCTCGTCTGCTCGATACTGGGAACAATTAAATCGGGCGCTGCCTTTCTTATTATTGACCCCTCAAATCCGCAGTCTCGCGTTCTTCACTATCTCAATGACGCCAAACCGAAATTCTGCATAGTCATTGACGGGATTGATATTCAGAAAGACACGGTTGAATACATCCGCCAGCATTTCGAAACCATGGCATTGCCAAACAGCCATGGAGAGATCAGCCGGTTACTGGAAAACTGTCCGGAGGGCGTCCCGGGGACCGCCCCGGATCCCAGCGATATGCTCTATGTGATCTATACTTCCGGAACCACGGGCTTGCCTAAAGGGATCATGGGAACACACACGCCGGTGGTCAATTTTATCGAATGGCAGATACGGACATTTGACTTGAATCAGCATGAACATGTTTCGATGCTTTCCGGATTGGGCCATGATCCTCTGTTACGGGATATCTTTCTGCCCTTATCTTTAGGCGCGACATTGCACATACCGGGACCTGACATTATGTACAGGCCCAAGGAACTGCTTGGGTGGATATCAAAAAATAACATCAGCGTCATTCATTATACGCCGGCCATGGGCGAGATAATCACCGGCGAAAGGACCGCCATAAATCAGATCCATTGCCTGCGCTACGCCTTCTCCGGGGGGGATATCCTACAGTCATCGTTAGTGAGGAAAATGAAAAAAATATTCCCCCGCTGCGCCTGCGTCAATTTCTATGGAACAACAGAAACACCCCAGGCAATGGGGTACTATATAGCCAATGATGAATCACCGTCCCTGAAGGTGCCCATTGGCAGGGGCATTGAAAATAGCCAGTTATTGATATTAAATGACGGGATGAAAATGTGCGGTATCAGCGAACCGGGAGAGATATATATTCGCTCCCCCCACTTATCGCTGGGTTATCTCAATGATGAAAAGTTAACCGAAGAAAGATTCATCACCAATCCTTTTACAAACAGTCCGGCAGACAGGATGTATAGGACCGGGGACCTGGGAAGATACCTGCCTGACGGCATGATGGAGTATATCGGAAGAAGGGATTCACAGGTAAAAATCAGGGGCTTCAGGGTCGAATTGGGCGAGATAGAGGCCGCCATTGGCAGCTTCAATGGCATAAAGGACTGCATTGCGGTTTTACGGGAGGACAATCCCGGAAATCCCCTGGTTGTGGCGTACTATGTACCCGAACATGATACATCCATTGATATTCACAGGCTTCAAAACCACATGAGAAATACTCTGCCGGACTACATGGTGCCGGCGCATTATATCGAGCTCGGCAGCATTCCCCTCACTCCCAACGGTAAAATAAACAGGAACGCCTTGCCGGAGTCGGTGACGGACACAGACGTAAAGACATTTGTCGGGCCCCGGACGGATGTTGAATTGAAGATTGCGGAAATTTTTAAAGATACGCTTAAGATCAACAAGGTTGGACTCTTCGAAAATTTTTTTGACCTGGGTGGTAATTCATTACTGGCCGTAAAGTTAATACACAGAATCGAAACGTTTCTTGGAAAAGAGATACCTCTTATAAGATTGTTTAAAAATCCTACTGTCCATGGCATTGCCGAATATTGCGGAGGCAAAGCTTCATTAGAGACCGGTGTGTTGGAAACATTCAATGATAAAGGATCGAAAATTCCGATATTTTATATCGGCTCTACCCTGGTTGTAAAAAAATGCGCTGAATTCTGGGAAAAGGACCGCCCGGTTTACGGGATCAACATCGTGGGCAGCGATATACTATTTGAAGATATGAACAGTTTCTCGATTCAAAAGATGGCTTCACATTATGCCGATGAAATGATCGAAGTGAATCCTGACAGGCCCTTCTATATCTGGTCATACTGCCTGGATGAAATAGCGGCCTTTGAAGTTTGCCTTGAATTGGTCAAGAGAGGGAAAACAATCGGATTGCTGGTTCTGTTAGATTTTGCCAGATTAGGTAGAAACTATTCATTTTCTGAAGGTATTAACGATTATGGATTTAAATACTTACTGAATAGCCTAAGAATCAAAAGCCGCAGGGTATATTATAAAATTTTCGGGCAAATTAAGGAAATCGCCACATACGGTACAAAAGAAGACAGGACATTGTATGATAAGTTTTATACACCTGCATGCATGGAATATGAAGGCAATAGTATTTCTTGTCCCGTATTGATCTTTAAGTCTCTGGAATGGAAATATCTGCCATTTCCTTCATATTTAAAAAAATTACAGGGTGATATAAAAATCATCAACATGCCATACATGCATTTGCCAATGTATCGCAAAGAGGCTTCGATAAAAAAAATGGTCCGTATTTGCAGGTATTTCATCAACCAGCGGATAGAGCACAATTAATTATAACAAAAAAAACATATAGTTTCTTGGATTAACCCCTCATCTCCTGTCCCCTTCTCCCATTAAGAATTGAAAAAAGGAGAAGGGGAATGTTGTAAAATCCATTATTACAGAAACCCTCTCCTTTTTACCAAGCTTAATGGGAGAGGGTGCCCCGGAGGGGCGGGTGAGGGACAAATCTAACAAGGGGCCAGGGGATGAGGGGTTCTCCCCCCCTACACCACCTTCGCCTCCTGGAACCCGTTGAACCACTGCATCTCGGCGTCGGTGAAGTTGTTCACCAGCCCCAGGTTCACGTAGTACTCCTTCAGGATCTTGAGGTGGAGTATCTCCTCTTCCTCCTCGGTGTACCCGGAGTCCTTGGCCTTGATGATCGCCTCATGGGTGGCGTCGACCCACTCGAAAAAGTCCTGTTCCTTTTCGCAGAAAATGAACCAGCTGGCGACCATGTCGAATTTAAGCGTCGACAGGGCCCTGTCGAACTCCTCTTCGGGCAGGACCGCGAGGGAGGTCGCTATTTCCGTCTGGAAATAATCGCCCCAGGTGATGATATTGGGCCGTACGCCGTACTTCTTTTCCAGCTCCCGGGCCGATTCCTCCTCGATGTAGTTTTTCGTAGAAATCCGGTCGATAAAGGTCTTAATATAAATAAGGCTTTTCACCCGCTCGATGCCCAGCGTACCGTCGTTTACCATGGTCATGATGGATTCGTTGATCAGTTCCTGCATATCTGTCTCCTTGGCGATTATTATGGCTCCCTCTCTCTATATAATCGGCAATAACTGTACAGGTCCATGAACTATTTTCCATAAATCCGGCCAAACCGATAATTCTTACTTGCTTTTTAGATATAAGGTTTTAAGTTAATTGCAATGGGGATGCCGATCCGGCCCTTTCGGTGTTTTTTATTCTTTATAGACAGATAGACAGCACAGCAGCCATGGAAGCCAGTTCGAATATAATCGATAGAATAAAAACGTATCAAGAGAAGTTCCGGAAATACAACGAGTTGAAGCTTGGGAACCTGCAGAGGATCCTGTCGGACCCGCAGCTGGTTAACCTCCTGGAATTCATCACCTACCTGCTCCATGTCAACGCTCCGGGACTGCCGGGACACGTGGCGGAGCCGCGCCTGCCCCAGGGCGTCTTCGATTACTCTCCCTCGCCCCGGCTCATGGAGTTCATCACGAAACGATTCCCGGAGGCGGGGATCCACCGCTCCCGGTCAAGCAACCCCTTCCTGCTGATGATCGCCCTCATCGGCAGCTGCGGCACCATCGCCTACACCAAGCAGTCCGATTTCGACTTCTGGCTCTGCTACCAGGACGGCCACTATGGCCGGGAGCTCATCAACCTTTACAAGACCAAGCTGCGCGCCATCGAAAGCTGGGTCTTCGACAAGTTCAATATCGAAGTGCATTTCTACCTGAACGAGATCGGCCGCATCAGGAACAACGTGTTCGCCGACGAGGAGCAGTTTTCCGGATCCTCCATCGGGGAGCTCCTGAAGGAGGAGTTTTTCCGCAGCTCGATAGTGCTGAACGGCAAGATGCCCTTCTGGTGGGTCGTGCCGGAGAACGCCGACAACAGGACCTACATGAACTGGCTCGCGGCGGCGGGCCAATCGGAGCTGGCCGGCCAGTTCATAGACATCGGGAACATCTACAGCATTAAGCAGGAGGATTTTCTCACCGCGGGGCTGTTCCAGATCCTCAAGTCCCTGGGCAATCCCTTCAAGTCGATCATCAAGCTTGGGCTGCTGGCGCGCTACATCAACAATTACTCCGAGAACCCATTCATCTGCAACATCATCAAGAAGAACATCCAGGAAGACAAGCTCACGCCTGAATATACCGACGCCTATGTCATCATGTTCAACAACGTGTTCGATTATTACGCCAACATCGTCAAGGACCGGGATTCCCTGGACGTCCTGAAGGCCTCCTTTTACCTCAAGGTCGAGCCGATGCTCTCCCGCATCAATAAAGCCGAGGAAGGGTACAATCCGGACAAGGCCCGCGTCATGGTCGAGTATGTGAAGAGATGGGGCTGGGCCGCGGTCAAGGTCAAGGAAATGGACGATTTCCACAACTGGAGCATCGAGCCGGTGAGCAAGCTCCTGAACAACGCCAAGAAGTTCGTCCTTCAAGAATACCGCCGCATCATCGGGAGCATGGAGACGCACAAGGTCAAGCACAGCTTCACCGACGAGGAGATCAAGGCCATCAGCCGGAAGATCTACACCCACTTCCAGGTGGCGGACAACAAGATCGACAACACCCTGAGCTTCAAGAACTATCCGCCGGAGAAGCTCCTGAAAATCGAGTACGTGCGGGACCAGAAGGGGAACGAGACCTGGTTCCTGTCCAAGCGCCTCATCGTGGACAACACCCCGCAGATCGTCATCCTCCACAAGGACAAGACCCTCCTGGGCCTCTCGGTGTGGATCAGCCTGAACGGCCTGTTCAAGAAGGACTACACCCGGCTGGAGATCGATACCGGCCTTCACAGCCTGGAAACCAGCTTCCTCCGCGACCTGATCTCGGATGTCTCGTCCAATTTCATGTTCAAGAAGATGAGCGCCTTCCAGGAGGACTACGTCCGGGACCCCTTCCCGGTCATGAACTACATCATCTTTAACCTCTACTCGAAGTATTCGCGGAAGATCGACGAGTTCTTCTTCCTCTACCACGACAGCTGGGGATCCACCAAGTTCGAGGTTTTCAAGAACGAAATGGACATCATTCCGATCCTGTCGCGGATCCTGAACGGGGCCCTCGCGACCAGGAGCGATTTCGAGAGCGCGGTGAACGTAGTCTCGTCCCTCCCCTACGGCGCCACCAAGGAATTCATGCGCCTGAAGGCGTTCATACGGGACATCTACGAGTTCTTCATCGGCGGCGACCCGGAGGCCAAGAAGAGCTACATCACCATGGTGGGGAACCAGTACCTCATCTTCTACACCAAGAAATCGGGGGGAGCGACCGTCGTCGACACCATTCTCTGCGAGTCCGAGATGAAGATGATGCTGAGCCTCTCCTTCAACTACGGCCTGAAGAACCTCATCAGGGTCGATTCGTCCATCAAGGAGCTCAACTTCCTCCGCACCATGGTGGAAAACTCCAGGGCCGACACGATCCAAATATATTTCGACAGCGACAGGAAATACAGCTACTTCTACCTCTTCGACGAGAGCGGCTCCTTCTTCTATTTCCGCAAGCCGGCGGACATCATGTTCGATTACCTGACCAGGCTCTTCCTCTTCGCCAAAAACGTGTCGTCCCAGATAATCTCGGTGAACCCCGGGTCCCCCCTGGCGAAATCCGAAAACGCCGTGGAGCTCTGCCAGCTGAAGAAGGACATGTACATGAACTACTCGGTGAGCAAGATAGACCCGGAGCATTCCGTCAGGATCGAGAACATCCAGAAAAAGATACAGCCCTGCGTCCTCTCCGTCTCCTTCGGCCAGAACCGCGAGATCCTCTACAGCATGACCCTTCCCGACGGCCGCAAGACCGGGGCCTTCACCAGGAACACGGTCGCGGATTTCGCCAAAAGTCTCTTCTCATCGGCAGCGGACATGAAGGATTTCAAGCCCTTTATAACGGGCATCGACCTGTCGAGCCTGCAGCACAAGTACTTCAAGTTCTACACGACCTACTCCTTCTACGAGAAGATGCGGGCCGAACTGATGCTGGAAAACGTGCAGAAGCAGGCGGGGAAGTAGGCGGGTTCTGTCTTTCAACCCCTCACCCCCTACCCCTCTCCCATTTCTTAGCCCTCACCTGCGATCCGTGCACGCTCTCAGGGGATTGTCCCTCACCCGCGCTCCGCGCCCCCTCTCCCATTAAGCTTGGTAAAAAGGAGAGGGTTTCCTCTATAACGTCTTTATCATCGCTCCCCCTCTCCTTTCTTCAATTCTTAATGGGAGAGGGGGCCGGGGGGGGGGGTGAGGGGCAACCAACAACAAAGCAGTAGGGTCTCGCCATAAGAACTTTATCATCGCTCCCCCTCGCCTTTCTTCATTTCTTAATGGGAGAGGGGGCCGGGGGGTGAGGGGCTCTATTCTCAACATCATCTGAATGTATCGATTATTTTTTTAAATAATTTATCCATGTCAGCAATGACTTCTTCGTTCGTCACACGAATGAATCTTATCCCTTCACATTCAATCAAATGCTGTCGAAGATCATCATAATCCTGTTGCCGCTCATGTATACCACCATCAATTTCAATTGCTAGACGTAATTGATGACAATAAAAATCAACAACAAAACCTTCAATCACATGCTGGCGTCTGAATTTGAGGTTTAAGAATCTCCTGTCCCTGAGTTTTTCCCAAACTTTTATTTCATGCAGGGTTGATTCTTTTCTCAATTCTCTGGAGAATAACTTCTTCTTATGGTCCATATCATTTCTATCTTGTTATTTATAGATTATACGAACAGGAATATGAAATATTAAAAAATCTTTTTAAGATTTTACCCCTCACCCGCGCTCCATGCACGCTCTCAGGGGATTGTCCCTCACCCGCGCTCCGCGCACGTCGAGCGCTTTTTGGCCATCCTGGCCGCGCTCGACACTGAAACGTCCTGTTCGGCGCCTCTCCCATTAAGCTTGGTAAAAAGGAGAGGGTTTCCGCATTAAGGTTTTTATCTCAGCCCTCCTCGCCTTTCTTCAATTCTTAATTGGAGAGGGGGCCGGGGGGTGAGGGGCTACCAACAATAAAGGAGAGGATTTCCGCATTAAAGGCATTTAATTAAACTCCCCTTCTCCTTTCTTCTATTCTTAATGGGAGAAGGGGTCGGGGGATGAGGGGCAACCAACAACAAAGGAGTGGGTTTCTGCTATAACGTCTTTATCATCGCACTCCCTCACCTTTCTTCAGTTCTCAATGGAATTAGGGGCTGGGGGATGAGGGGCAACCAACAACAAAGGAGTGGGTTTCCGCTATAACGTCTTTATCATCGCCCCCCCCTCTCCTTTCTTCAATTCTTAATGGGAGAGGGGGCCGGGGGGGTGAGGGAATATAATCCTACCGATAATACCCCTTCTGCTCCTTAACGGTCGAGGTGGGATAGCGCCCGTAATGATGGCCCGGCCAGATGACCGTGCTGTCCGGCAGCGAGAGGATCTTGTTCTTAATCGACTCCATGATCTTTTTCATGGAGCCGTCGGGCAGATCGGTGCGGCCCATACCCTCGGTGAACAGGGTATCGCCGGTGAAAATATGCCCCGCCATGTAGAGGCAGATGCTCCCGGCCGAATGGCCCGGCGTTTCGATGACCCGCAGCTGCCCCGAGCCGACGTGTATCACGTCTCCGTCCTTCAGGGTCATCTGCGGCGGGGGAGACGTCTTCCCTCCCATGGTCCGGGAGAAGAACCTGCTCGTCAGGCTCCCCAGCTTGCGCGCGTCCGATTCGTGGATCAGCAGCGAAGCGCCGGTCTTCTTCATCCAGTAATCGTTCCCCGACGTATGGTCGAAATGGCCGTGGGTATTGATGATATACTTTATCGCGATGCCGTACTTCGCCACGACGCTCTCTATGAGCTCATGGTCACCGGCCGGGTCGATGAGGACGCCCTCCTTCGTTTTTTCGTCCGCCACCAGGTAGCAGAACACCGCCATGTGCGTCACCAGAATTTGCTCGATTATCATAATGTCCTTCCTTGTAGTTAGACCCCCCTGTCCCCCGCAGGGGGCATGAGTCCAACAAATTATTGGGATTTCAAATACATAATATTTACATCATACTTATAATATCACATATGAATATTACTCACTTTGTCACACGCCCCCTCCGGGGGTCGGGGGGCTATAGTGCATTTGGGGCCGGGGGGGTGAGGGCATTAAGTCAAATCATATATCCACATCCAGTCGTCCACCCCCGGCCAGGACCAGAGCTTGGCCTTCGACCGGAGCTTCATCGCCCCGAGCATCTCGAAGAAGTCGTCATCCCCGCAGGAGCCGCGGCTTCCGATAAAAATGAGGCTCTGACCCCCGGCCTGAATGTAACGGTGCAGGGCATTGGCCGCCATGGGATCGTTGATCGGAGGCCAGCAGAGTAACAGCGCCCGCTCAGGGTAGAGCCCGGCCATCGCCTCATCGCCCTCCTCCACGTGGTACCAGGTATCGTCGAACCACTGGTTCCCCTCCCGCCAGTCCCAGGGCGCTTCCTCCCCGGGGGGACGCCGGTCATAGGCGATGATATCCGCCCCGGCGTCGGCCAGGCACCGGGCCCAGTACCCGTTGCCGGCGCCGATCTCCACCAGTGGGGTCAGAGCCGCTATCTCCTCGATGATGTCCAGGGTCGGGATTGAGAAGGCGTAGCGGCCGATAAAATCCGAACGCGCCTCGCCGAGCAGGACCAGGAGATCGTCCCGATCCGTCGCGCCGCGCTCCTCGATGAGGGCAAGGACCTCGTCGAGGTAGGGATTGGCGATCTTCCTGTCCCCCTCATGGGCCGAAAACCGCGTGATGTCCCGCTCGGCTTCCGGGACCTCGTCCCGCGGCCCGTGATGATAGGGGGCAATGGCGAAATCAGTATCATAGGCGCCGATAACTATCGGCCGGAGAGAGGCGGGATCGGCTATGACCCCGTCCTTTGCCTGCCGGCTCATGCCCTGGATGAGCCGCTCCACCCTCTGGGCGTCACCCCGCGACCCTCGCAGGGTCCAGCACCGGGCTATCCGCACCGGCCTGAAGCTCCTGGTATACTTTGATTTGGCCGTGCCCTTACGGTGCTCCCTGTACCGGCGTCCCAGGTCATCGGTGGATCCGGTGTAGTAGGAGCCGTTTTCGCATTCAAGCATGTACACGAACCAGCGAGAGCTATCTTTCATAACATTGCCGCGGCCCCTGCTCTGACCCCGGGGGCCCCTGATACGCCCCATCAAGACGGATGGAGAGGTTAATTTGCAAGATTTTTTTATAGAATCGACGGATATGACGAAATTTACATTCATTATGAATGACGATTCCTATTCATTTTTGCATAGATTTTAGAGGGTCAGAGCCCTATTATTTGCAAGGAGGGGTCAGAGCTCTTTACATCTCCCGGCGGGAGTCACACTGTCCGCATTGAGCAAGGTTAAAGTGATATCATTTAAATCGGCTTACTTCAAGGATAAGAAACCCATTAATAATAAATCAATTGAACCGGAACCAACTATTGACGTATCAGCAAAATGGAATTATATTATTTTAATATAATCTAAACTTGGAGGATACCTACAATGAAACTTATACTATATACGGCATTGGCTCTGACCCTCCTGGCAGTTCCCCTACAGGCTGGTCCCTTCCTGGACCTGGAGACAGGACCGGTTTTCACCGGGTTGAACGACGTGCGGATAAACGGCAGGTACGGCACCAGGTTCTCGATGCCGGGTACCCTGGGCAACGAGCCGTGGTATTTTATCCGGGCCAGGGTCGGATGGACCATCCAGGACCGGCACAACATCTATGTCCTGGCCGCCCCCCTGAAGATCGACTACGAGGGAAAATCGGACCGGTTTCTCCTTTTCAGGAACACCCTCTACTTCCCCATGACCCCGATGAGGGCCACCTTTAAATTCAACTCCTGGCGCCTCACCTATCGCTATGATATCGTGAAGAACGACAAGATTGAGTTCGGCATCGGCCTCACCGGGAAGATCAGGGAAGCCTATATCAGGCTCGACAGCCTCAATGTGAGGACCACGCGGCCGGACCTGGGGTTCGTGCCCCTCATAACCATACGGCTCCAGTGGATGTTCGCGCCGCAATTCAGCTTCCTCATGGACGCCGACTGGCTCGTGGGACCCGTGGGACGGGCCGAGGACATCCTCTTCGCGTTCCAGTACCATATCAACAAGAACGTCCTTATAAAGGCGGGATACCGCATCCTGGAAGGCGGCGCGGACAATTCAAGGGTCTACACCTTCTCGCTCTTCCATTACGGGGTGTTCGGAGTCACGGCCACGTTCTAGGCATGGATATTAATTGAGGAATTCTCGCAGAGACGCAGAGAATGATGATGAAATCAATGCTTTATTAAAATGGACTTTCTGATTCTGTAAATCATCTTGCTTCATTAGAAAAACATTCAATCTCCGCGTCTCCGCGAGAGATATCCCGTTCAGCGGCGATGATACCCGGCCTCGATTATGCCTCGGGCTTCCTCGTATAATTCCTTCGGGTCCATCTCGATGGCCTTACCGATGGCGATAAGGGCATTCTTGTAGTCACCGTTCTTGTAGGCGTACTTGGCCATCAGGTAGTGGAGGCGGTCAAAAGCGGGGTCCATGCGGGAAGCCTTCTTCAAAATATGTACAGCGTCGGTGTATTTCTTCTGGGTCGCGAAGGTCCTTGCCAGGGCGATGTAGGCGTAGATGAAATACTGGTTCAGCTCGATGGCGCGGGTGAAATAATGGACCGCCTTGTCGTAGTTCCCGTGGCGTATCCACTCCACCGCCATGTCGTAACAGTCGTCGGCTTCAATGTCTTCGTAGTGCTTCATGTTATTAATAATACTTATAATCGAATGAAGGTCAATCTAATTAATATAAGCCAATCTCGATCAAAACATTCCTTGATCCCGACAGGGGCATCATCACGGATACCGCTACCCCGGTTCTAACATTGTAAATTATACTTGATATTTTACAATTCATTCAATAATTGCTTATATCATGAATTTCAAACGCAATGATGGAGGGAACCAGGTAACGGGCGGCTTTCTTGACCGCTTGCTCACCCGGTACGATGATTCAGATTACATCATCAAGCTCAAATCGCGGTTTCTTCTGCGCGTAAGCATCACGGCAATCACGATCTTTCCCTTCATCATTGCCTACAACATCTACCTGAGCCTCACCAAGGCAGCCTATGGCTATGCGATTTACTGGCCCATAATCGCGCCGCTCCTGGCCGCTTTCATAATATTCTTCATTGTCATCATCCTCGTCATCAAGGGCCGGTTCACCCCGGCCGGCCACATCTTATTCATCGCCTCGCAGCTCCTGATATGGTCCATAATGTTCATCGATAAAAGCGGGCCCGTGGAACGGCTGGACACGATCGTCGTCCTGTTCGCCATTCTCTCAATGAGCCCGCTGGTCATAAAGAACCGCCCCGTTGCCATCCCCGTCTATTCAGCGGCAACGGTACTGGGAGCCGTACTGTTCGCCAGGCTGGTCTTTCCTGAAATGGGCCTACCGGCAACCGCGATGATCGATTATATCGGCGATATCATCGTCGCATCGGCGGTCGTCGTAATAATGGCCTACAACCTGTTCTCGATAAACCGGGCCGCCCTGGACAGGTCGGAGGAAAGCAGGAGGAAGCTGGCGGCCGCCAACGTCGAGCTTGAGGCGCTCAACGAGGATCTTGTCGCCACCAACGAGGAGCTCGAGGCCGCCATGGAGGAGCTGGCCGCGACCAACGAGGAGTTCGAAGCGCAGAACAGGGAGCTGACGGCGTCCCAGCGTATCATCGGCGATTCCCTCGAGGAAAAGAACGTCCTCCTCAGGGAGATACACCACCGGGTCAAGAACAACATGCAGATCATCTCAAGCCTGCTCAACATGCAGGCGGACAACATCGGGGATCCGCGGACAAAGACCGTCATCAATGACGCCATAAGCAGGATCCATTCCATGGCCCTCATACATGAAAAAATATACCAGTCCGGCAGTTTCAGCCGGGTGGACATGGCGGCCTATATCGAGCAGCTGCTGAAGGACATCATCCAGCTTTCCATGAGAGGCTCCGACGCCCTCCAGGTTTCGACACGCTTCGATTCGATCCACCTGTCCATCGAGCAGGCCATCCCCTGCGGCATCCTCATCAACGAAATCCTGACAAACTCGATCAAGCACGCCTGCGTTGACGACCGTCCCTGCCGGATAGAGCTTGCCATGTCCGCGGCGGATGGCGTCGCGACCCTGGAAATATCGGATTCCGGCCCGGGCTTTGATGCGGGTTTGCTGGAAAACAACGGCGGCAGCACCATGGGATTGCAGCTCGTCAACGCGCTGGCAAGGCAGCTGAACGCCGAACTTTCGATCAATGTCGATAAAGGCGCCAGGTTCACCATTCGCTTCGGCATACTGAAGAGGCAATAGCTCTTCAATCAAGACCCCTCACCCGCCCCTCCGGGGCACGCCGAGCGCTTTTTGGCCATCCTGGCCGCCAAATTATTATTGACCGCGCCGCTTCCATGATCAATATGAAGCCGATACCAACCCGTCCCGGAGGAACACCGTGCCATTAAACAATAGAGCCCTCATTATTACCGGCATCTTCTTAGCCATGCTGCTATTCCTTTCCTGCGGGTTCAGGCCCGTTGACGCGGACGTCTCCTTCGGCCCGGAAAAATCATCACCCGGACCGGATACGTCCCTCCTGAACGGCATACCGCCGGAGAATATCGGCTACCTGGTCTACGACCTGGACCGGAAGACCGTGGTGCGGTCCCACAACAGGACGCGCCCCTTCATCCCGGCGTCAACGACAAAGGTGCCGGCCACGGTGTTCGCCCTTAATGTCCTCGGCCCCGAATACCGCTTCGAGACATATCTTTCATACAAAGGCTCCATTTCTAAGGGCGTTCTGAAGGGCGACCTGTACCTGAAAGGGACCGGCGATCCCCTGCTCACCGTGAGCGACCTCATGGCCATGATAGACCGCATGAAGGAAAAAGGGATTGCCTCCGTGGAGGGACGGCTATGCTACGACGAGAGCGCCCTCGCCGCCTCGCCGAGCATCGACCCGGACATGGAGCCGGACGTCTCCTTCAACTCCGGGGTGAGCGCCCTCTCCCTTGATTACAACACCATCATGGCCGAATGGAAGCGCGACAAAAAAGCGAAGGCCATGGAGATATTCCTGACCCCGACCCTCCCGGTGAACGGCACCGGATTCTCCAGGGACAAATTAAGGGAAAACATCAAGTTCACCTACCGGGAGCTGGGAGGGTCCGAGACATGGCTCCTGTCGCCGGATGAAACAAGGGACGGAACGGAGCGCCTCCCGGTCAAAAAACCGGGACGGTACACCGCCCACATGTTCGCCAAGCTCTGCGCGATGCGCGGTATAGCCATCAAGGGCCCCATCGGGCCCGGCGCCATGCCCTTGACGGCCAGCGCGATCGCAACGCACCGCGGCCAGAGGCTGGCGGACATCGTGGACCTTACCCTCACCTACAGCATCAACCTCATGGCCGAGCTGGCGATGCTCGGCGCGGTCAAGGATAAGACCGGTAACGCGATGAGGCTTGACGGCGCGGCCCTGGAGCTTTCAAAGTATTTTTCAGGCAGGCTGGAGAATATCGACTGGAAGGAATGCAGGCTGTTCAACGGCTCCGGCCTGACGCCGAAAAACAGGATAACCCCGGAGCAGATGACGGCGGTCCTGGTCTACGCCGACGCCCAGGACTATGGCGGCAAAAAATACCGCAATTTCCTGCCCGCGTCAGGCTGGGAATGGTCCCTCATGAACCGCTTCGGAGATCCGAACACCGCCTTCCACGTGTGGGCCAAGACCGGCACCATCAACTACGCCGTGGCCCTGGCAGGATATCTCTATACAAAATCGCGCCGGACCATGGCCTTCACGATCTATATCAGCGACATCGACGCGCGCCAGGTCTACGATTCCGACCCGGACCGCCGCAGCAAGGAATCGATGGCGAAGGTCTACGGGTGGCTCAACAGCGCGAAGAAAACCATGGACGGCATCGTCACCGGTTGGGTCGAGGAGCTGTGATATCGGCAGTGTTTTATAAAAGACCGGACCGGCCTTAACGCGAGGGCTTTCATCCGCCGCCGGAGTGGGCATGGGCGCAGGTTGACACCGAGGGGCACCCCGGCGACGAGCTGCTCGATATGGAAGCGAAGCTGGATATCATCTTCTTTGTGTTGACCGAATTGCATTTGGGACAGGGAACCCCCTTGTCCTCTCCCATGCGGCGGATCTCCGAAAATTGCTCGCCGCAGTCGCTGCAGGTGAATTCATAGATGGGCATGGAAAAACCTCTAATCTTTAGTTGTATCTAAATTACTGAAATCTCTTCATAGAGTCAACATATTTATTTTAATATACCCCTCACCCGCCCCTCCGGGGCACCCTCTCCCATTAAACTCGGAAAATAAGGAGAGGGTTTCCGCATTAAGGCATTTATCTCAGCCCCCTCGCCTTACTTCATTTCTTAATGGGAGAGGGCAAACGCTTTCACCACATCCTGTGGCTGCGTTTGCATCAACCTCATCCTGAGAACGCGGTCCGGTGGGTGAGGGGCAACCAACAAAGGAGAGGGTTCCCGCAATAAGGTTCTTTAATTCAGCACCCCTTCTCCTTTCTTCAGTTCTCAATGGGAGAAGGCAAACGCTTTCGCCACATCCTGTGGCTGCGTTTGCATCAACCTCATCCTGAGAACGCGGGTCGGGGGATGAGGGGCATTTTATATATTACTTCCCAAACACCACCAGCGCGTCCACCGCCACCGGCTCTGACCCCTCGATGATGATCGGATTGATATCGATCTCCGCCACTTCCGGATGGGCCAGGGGGATAAGGCTCAGCCGGTGAAGGATGTTCGCCAGGGACTTCATGTTCACTGCCTCCATGCCGCGGAAGGGGCCGAGGAGCTTCTTCGACCTGATGTCGTTAGCCATCTCCTCGGCGTCGTTCACGGTCAGTGGCGAGGGCCTGAAGACCATGTCGCCCAGGGCCTCGGTGAAGATGCCGCCGAGGCCGAACATGACCGACGGACCGAACCCCGGAGCGCGCACCACGCCTGCCACTAACTCCCGGTCGCCCTTCACCATCCGGTAGGCAATGACCGGCACCGGCGCGCCCGCCGCCTCCCGTATCTTACGGAAGGAGGCCGCCGCCTCATCTTTCGTTTTCAGGTTGAGATATATAAGGCCCTTGCCCGTCTTGTGCATAATGTCGGCCGCGCTTGCCTTGAGGACCAGGGGATACCCGGCCCGGTCAGCCGCGGCCGCAGCCTCATCTTCGGAATTGACGACGATCTCCTCTGTCACGGGGATGCCCCATGACTTCAAAAAGAGCTTCGAGCCGTGCTCGTCGAGGTTGCTCTGACCCCTTCCGCGGGCTTCGCCGACGATCCTTGAAGCCTCCGCCGGCGGGGCCGGAACCGCCGGCCTTTCCCAGGGTTTCCGCTCCCGGATCTCCCTGTGGCGCAGCAGCGTCACCATGGCGCCCGCGGTCTTTTCAGGGGAATCGAAGACCGGGAACCCGTTGTCCTCGTAGGCGGTCATGTAATCGTCGTCCCGGTCGTAAAAGCTCGATATGGCCACAGGTATGCCGAAGCGCTTGATGGATACGATCTTCTCCCTGCTGTCGGGCAGGCCCGCCAGCAGGTTCTCCACCGGCGCGTCGTTAAGGAAGCTCCTGAAATGGTCATAGGCGAAACTGATGTAACCGGACCGCATGATGCCGTGGATCACGATCCCGTCCACCTCGCCGCTTTCGATCACGATCTCCGGTATCTTCTGGCCCAGCACCTCGATGTCCAGGCTGAAGGTCATGTCGACGGGATTGCCGCTCGGCGCGTGGGGCGGCATCAGGGGCCGCAGGGACTCCTGCAGCTTCTTCGAGAATTCCGGCACCTCCAGGCCGCCCTGCTCAAGGATATTGGCCATGGCAGAGCCGGGACCGCCGGAATTGGTGAAGACCCCTATCCGCTTTCCCCTGAGGGGCGGCTGCACCGCCATCATGTTCCCGTAGTGATAGAGCTCCTCGATGGAATGGACCCGTATGATGCCCGCCTGCCTGAAGAGGCCGTCGTAGAGGTGGTCCGGGGCCGCCATGGAGCCGGTGTGGCTCAGGCTCGACCGGGCTCCGGCGCCGGAGCCTCCCACGTACTGGGCCAGCACCGGCTTGCGGGGCGTTATCTTCCGCGCGGTCTCGATGAAGCGCGGCACGTCGCGGAGACCCTCGATATAGAGGGATATGGCCCTGGTCTGATCATCCTCACCCAGGTATTCCAGGGCGTCGGTGATGTCGATGTTGGCGCTGTTGCCCACGCTGATGGCCTTGCTGAAGCGAAGCCCCTTCTTGCCCAGGTACGGGATCGTCTGGGTCACGTAGGTGCCGCTCTGCGAGGCGAATCCCAGGGAGCCGGGGGGATACAGGTAGGGCATGACCGTGGTGTTCAGGGATATCTCGGTATTGATGATGCCCATGCAGTTGGGCCCCAGGAACCGTATGCCGTACTCGGAGGAGATATCGTTGAGTCTCCTCTGCATCTGGCGTCCTTCCTCGCCGAGCTCGCCGAAGCCCGCGGTGATGATGATGGCGCTTTTCGTGCCTTTCCTGCCGAACTCCTCCAGGAGCTTCGTCACCTCCGATGCCGGGACCACCAGGAACGCCAGGTCCGGGGCCTCGGGCAGGTCCGCCACCGAAGGATATGCGTCGTGGCCCAGTATCTTCTTTTCCCTGGGATGGATGGGAAAGAACTTTCCTTTGTAGCCATCCTTCACGATGCTCAGGGTCTGCATGGTTCCCATTTTCATGAAGTTGTTCCCCGCACCGACAGTGGCAATGGAGGAAGGATTCATCAGGCGGCGTAAAGGATTATCGGTGGAGGAAGGATTCGCCAGACGGTGTAAAGGATTATCGCTCATAGGACCCTCTCAAAAAATGGGATATGAACATTCGTAATAGATATGTATGCAAAGTCAAGAGGAAAGAGGGATGGAAACGTGAAGCTACTGAATCCCGGCGTCGAATCTCCCATCCTGGATATAGATGACGTTGCCCGACCCATCGACTTTCAATTCGCCGGAAAAGGTGCCCCTGGCCCTTCCGCCGGGGCCTCCCCATTCGTCGATGGTGAGGGTAAAGGGATAATTGACATCGAGGCTGTACATCACCCCGCTTTCGGTGCCGAAGTACTGGACCATGAAGTTGCTTGATCGTTCGGAGAGGGCGCCCGGCGTCACGTCTCCCGGGATCAGCATGGAAAACACATGGCTGTAGGTCGACTGGTCCGCGACCTTGATGCCGGTCATGTCGCTGGCGAAGTTGGCCACATAGCCGGTCAAATCCGACGACCGGGCGATCTTGATGAAGGGATTGACCGATTTGTAGGTGTTGGTGCGGCCCTCGCCTCTCACCATGAAGGAGACCGTATTTTCAGGCGTTTTCCGGGCTTCCTCCTGGTCGGTTTTTTCCTGGTCGACATCGCTTTCCGCGCCGGACTCTTCCTCATCCGGGCCCGTGCCCCTGTTCCCGCTATCCTCGGTGCTCGTCATCAGGGAAGACTTTGAATCGCCGGGCTTATCCGACTCGCCGCATACAAAATAGATAAGGACGCAAAATCCGATTATGCCGACCGCTACCAGTGCTTTTTTCATCGTTAAGCTGCTCCGTGGAATTTTATACAGATAGTAAGAAACAGCAGTCTTTTTTGAGTTACAAAATAATAACCGCCCATTATTTATCAATAATAATTTATTTGTAGACTTCTTTCATGAAGGGCGCTACTGTCACTCTATCCGTGAACTGTTACAGGGAACCTTCAGTTATTCCAATTAAATGATAACGCCCCGGAGGTAATAATATGAAAATATTCATCACAGGGGGCCTCGGATTCGTCGGGACCAGGCTAACGGCCCTGCTCATCCGGAAGGGCCACGGCGTCACGGTGATAGAGCACAATCCGGCCAACAAGGCCGCGCCGCCAGAAGGGGTGTCGGTCATCTCGGCCGACGCGTCGAAGCCGGGCCCCTGGCAGGAGGTCCTGGCGGGCCATGACGCGGTGGTCAACCTCGCCGGCGTTTCGATCTTCAGCCGCTGGACAAGGCAAAAAAAAGAAGCGATATACAACAGCCGTATCCTCATAACGCGGAATGTCGTCGACGCCATGGGAAAGCGTAAAAAGGGATCCATCGACCTGATCAACGCCTCCGCGGTGGGTTATTACGGTTTTCACGGCGACGAGGCCCTCACGGAAAATGACCCTCCGGGCGATGATTTCCTTGCCCGGGTGAGCCGGGACTGGGAGGCGGAGGCCCTCAGGGCCGGGGATTTCGGCGCCCGGGTGGTCCTGACGCGGTTCGGGGTGATCCTGGGACGGAGCGGCGGCGCCATGGACATCCTCGCCAAAATTTTCAGGATGCGCCTGGGGAACCGCCTCGGTCCGGGGAAGCAGTGGTTTTCCTGGATACACGAGGACGACCTCGCGTCGGCGCTCCTCTTCACCCTGGAGCGCAGGTCCCTGAAGGGCCCGGTCAACTGCACGGCACCGGCGCCGGTGACGAACCGCGAGCTGACCCGGGAGCTCAACCGCGCCCTGGGGACTTTCCCCATCGTGCCCCCCGCGCCCGGCTTTCTATTGAAGATGGCCATGGGCGAATTCGGCGGTTTTCTTCTCAAGGGGCAGAAAGCGCTGCCGTCGCGCCTGCAGAAAGAAAAATTCGCTTTCCGCTATCCCGCCATCAGGGAGGCCCTTGCCGATATCATCGGGAAACCCTGAGAGCAGCCGATGGACCGTGAACAATTCATCAAGCGGACCCCCTTCCCCGTGTCCGCCGACGCCCTCTACCGATGGCACGGGAGTCCCGGCGCGCTCCAGCGCCTGACTCCTCCCTGGGAACGGGTCGAGGTCATCGATGAGGGATCCGTAAGCGAGGGTTCGACAACGACATTCCTCCTCTCCATCGGCCCGATAAAGATACGTTGGACGGCGCGCCACCGCGATGTCGTTCCGGGCAGGCGCTTCGCCGATGTGCAGGTGCGGGGCCCCTTTTCCGAATGGCGCCACGAGCACCTCTTCATACCGGGCGATGGCAGCACGAGCTTCCTGGAAGACCGGATCCAGTACCGCTTCAAGGTCCACGCGGTCACCAGGCTCTTCATCGGCGGTTATATCCGCCGTAAGATCGAGAGAATGTTCGATTACCGCCATCGGATCACCCTCCATGACACAATACTCAGGGAAAGGCGACGTCCCCTGAGGATAGCCGTGACCGGCGCGAGCGGCCTTATCGGCAAAAGCCTCGTCCCGTTCCTCGGAACCCAGGGCCATCACATCACGGCGCTGGCGCGTCATGGCGCCGCCGCGGGCGGCGCCTCCTGGGACCCGGACAGGGGGATCATCGACCACGATTTCAGCGGCACCGACGCTGTCATACACCTGGCGGGGGAGCCCATCGGCGAAGGGGCCTGGACCAATGAAAAAATGGAGCGCATCATGAAAAGCCGCGTCAGGGGAACCCGACTGATCGCGGAACGGCTGGCCGCCATGGACAATCCGCCGGGGACCCTCCTCTGCGCCTCGGCCATAGGGCTGTACGGAAACCGCGGCGACTCCACCTTGACCGAAGAAGATCCCCCCGGAGCGGACTTCATTTCCGGGGTCTGCCGCGCCTGGGAGGCCGCGGCCCGGCCCGCGGTGGAGCGGGGCATCCGCGTGATCTTCCTCCGCATCGGCGTGGTCCTCCATCCGGCCGGCGGCGCCCTGGGCCGCTACCTACCAGCCGCGCGCCTCGGCCTGGGCGGGGTGATGGGCCCCGGCGGCCAGTACATAAGCTGGATTTCCATGGAGGACCTGGTCGGAGCGGTGGAGCACATTCTGTTCAACGACGGCGTCAGGGGAGCGGTCAACATCGCGGCGCCGGCTCCGGTGAGCAACAGGGAATTCGTGGCGACCCTGGCCAGGGTCCTGGGGCGGCCGGCGCTCCTGTCCATTCCGGCGCCGGTCATCCGCCTGATATTCGGAAGGATGGGACGGGAGGTGCTCCTCTCGAGCACCCGCGTATCATGCCGCAAGCTGGTCCAATCCGGCTACCGGTTCAAGCATGAAACGCTGGAAAAGGCGCTCCATTTTTTGCTTGGTATTAAAGAGCGGTGAAGATATAATGTATCCCGGCAGCGGGCAATAACGTCACCGGAACGGCAGACCATGAACACCATGACAAAAACCATCCTCCTCCTGACAATGACAACGGCCCTGGTTTTCGGCTTTCTTCAGCTCTTTGTCCCGGGCCTTAATTTCGAGCGCCTTCACATTTTCCTGTTCAATCTCTGCAGCGGCGGCGCGTGCATACTGGTCTACACGGAGCAAAAGGACCGTCTCTCCCCGAGGACCGGGTCGTTTTACATTCTCTCGCTCCTTTACGCGGTGTTCGCGTTCTTCCAGATGTATCTCTACGCGGTCGCCGTCGCCGTTACGCTGGGGCTCCTGGTGGAGACCGTCAGGGCGGAGCGATTCTCCTTCTTCCCGTGGGATTTCTTCAGGGGGTCGGTGCCGGTGTCGGCGAAGTTCCACCAGGCGTCCCTCCTCTGCCTCTCCCTGGGCCTTGCCATATCTTCCCTGGTGATCTGCAACCATGAATACTGGCACGTGGTGTCGTCCCCCAAGCTCACCCTGGACATATTCTTTCTCGGGTTCTCCTTCCCGGTGTCCCTCATAACCATGTCGGTCATGTTCGGGATGATGGAAAAGACCGGCGGCCGGCGGATGGGCCTCCTCCGGGAGTACTGCTTCTGGGCTGTGAACCTGGGCGTGATCATCTTCTTCGTGTTCATCCTCCTGGAGCTGGTCATGGCCCAGCTTGCCATCGCCCTGATCCTCTTCGTCACAGTGGTCATCATCTTCACCATGTACCTGAAGCTGGGAGAGCGCCGACAGGCCAAGGCCTTCCTCACTTCCGGCGCGGTGTTCCTGATCATGACCGCCGTCACCGGGATCGCCTATATCCTCCTGTACGTATTCATACCGGAGCCGCCGGGAGGGAAGCTCCTCCTGAAGCTCCACGCCCTTATTTCGCTTTACGGCTGGAACCTGAACGGCCTGGCGGTGATCTGCCGGCGCGACGATTTCCCCCTGAAGCTCCACTCGGGGAAGGTCATCCTGTTCCACTGGATAGTGGTGACGGTGCTGGCTCCCCTGGGTTTTTACTTCCGGGCCTTCTCCATCGCGGCCGTGGCCGCCTATGCCGTGTTCCTGTACCTGGTTTTTTTTTCGAAGAAAAACCCGATTTAGAATGCGCGGTCACGTGACCGCGCATTCATTGTTTCAATAAAAAAGGGACTGTCGCTTGACAGCCCCTCTGTTTTTTCGTTCCGATAGTTATCGGTTTACGCAGTCGCCGGCTTTTTCATCTTCTTGATGACAATCATGGCGACAACGCCCGCTATGATGAGAATCAGCCACAGGAACCAGAGCTTGATGAGCCAGTAGAACAGGGCCGAAATCACGAGGGCGACGATGGTGAGTACCACCCTGATCAGGCCCGCGCCCAGGTCGCCCAGGAAGGGGATGAACTCGAGGAGCGTAGTGAGCGGGCCAATCATGCCATTCAGGCCTATGGCCATAAGTATGAACCCGCCGAAGAAGAAGAGTATCCCCTTCATTTTATCTTCCGACTTCAGCCCCTGGATAAGGGCGTCAAAGCTGCCGGTGCCGCCGGCCAGCTTGGTTTCCTTGCCGGATTCGAAGGGAACGATGCTCTTGCCGCTCACGGCGCCTGCGAAGGTGTACTCGACTCCCGAGGGCTGCGCGGTGTAGTTGATCCGCTTGTCGCCCAGGACCGGGGCGCCCTCCTTCCCCTTGATGTACTTGGACCCCATGTCCTTGGAGCCGGAGTAAAAGGAGACCGCTTTTACGTCGATAGCATAGCCCTTGACCTGGCAGTTGTTGGCGTAGATGGATGTCGCCTTCTCGTCCAGGGTGGGGTTCAGCACGTTGGGATTCAGGTTATTGTTGCGGCACCAGGTCTGCCATTTTTCATTGTTAAATGATGAAATAGGCTTCGGATCGCCGGTCCATTCCAGCGCGTAGGAATAGGTCTTGGTCGTGGTGGTCTTCTTGCTCGCCACTCCGGAGCGCTCTTTCTTCGATTCTTCCTTGACATGCTCGACCCATGCGTACACCTGGGGGGTCTTCGATATCGTCAGGTAATCCCCGACGGCGACATTGGGAGGATCGCCGATCTTTTCAGCCGTGGCTATGCCGGTCACGTATGCCGGTTTGCCCGATTTGGCCTGCTCGACAGGAACAGCTTCTTTAAGAACCTTGTTCCACATCACCCTGGTAGCTCCGCAATACAGCACCGGAAATGCCGCTATGAAGCATATCAGTCCGATAAAGACACCCTTGATAGACGAACCGATCTGGCTCAGCGGGCCCTCGGTTGTTACGGAAGTTTCGCTCATGCCGCTATCATCAACCATAATGAATCCTCCTTTTTTTAATATTTATCTCTTCCGGCGAACGTTATATTCAGCCTGAAGCAGCTGCATGCACCATACGGAAAAATCCATCTGCGACCGGCTTTTATCACAGCCACAACTTGAAATAAATGTCAAGAATTTAAATTAAATGTCGTGCGTGTCCTCAACGCTCCGAGTTTTCACGCGCCGTAAAGAAAAACAACAGGAAGCCGATAACTATCGGCAGGACGGATGCCGGACTGCGATTAATTAAAATTATTTCAATTTTCCAGCCAATTCTACTTGAAAAATATGCAGTATGGATATTGTATGAAACAAGCCCGCGCCCATGGCGCGGGTACTCATTCATACGGTACATTTTTAACCGCGTCCATGAAACAAGAGACCAATCCATATGACCGACCGGGCCCGACATGCATCCTTCATATACCTGTCGCAGATCATCAATCTGCCGGTCGTCGACGCCAACAGCGTCTCCATCGGCAGGCTCTATGACGTCGTCGCCGACGTCCATGGCATGTACCCGAAGATCAACGCCCTGATCGTGCGCAAGGGATTCCGGAAAAAGCTCCTCTATTACCCCTGGAAATACATCGAAAACATCCTCGAGGACAGGCTCGTCGTTCTTGACGAGGCGGACCACCCGGTGGAGCCCTTCAAGCTGTCAGCCAGCGAGCTGCGCCTCCGGGAGACCTTCTGGGACAAGCAGATCGTCGATATTGCCGGGTCCAAGGTGGTGCGGGTGAACGACCTGCACATCCTGAAGGACGGCATCAAGCTCTGGCTCGTCCACGTCGATGTCGGTTTCAAGGGGCTGCTTCGGCGGCTCGGCTGGCTCAGGTTCTTCAATTCCGCGGTAAAATGGCTCTTCGCCTACGAGCTGAAGGACAAGTTCATCTCCTGGAAGTTCGTCCAGCCCATTACCGCGACCGAGGACTTCAAGTCCCTCTCGCTCAGGGTCCCCTCTTCCAAGCTCTCCCAGCTCCACCCCGCCGACCTGGCGGACATACTCATCGACCTGGGGGCCGAGGAGCGCCTGCTCATTTTCAATTCCTTTGACGACGCCACCGCGTCGGACATCTTACAGGAATTGCCCCTGAAGATGCGCCTCATGATGGCCAAGTCCATAGATCACGAGCGCCTGGCCCGGATACTGGACGAGACCCCCATGGACGAGGTCGTGGACCTTCTCGACGAGATGCCCTACGAGACCGTTTCCGACCTGTTCAAGCTCCTCCCGGAGGAAAAGGTCGGCCAGATCAAGACCCTCCTCAAGCATTCGGACCGCGTGGCGGGCAGCCTCATGAACACGGAGTTCCTGTCCGCCCAGCAGGGCGAGACCGCGGCAAAGGTCATGAAGAGGATCAAGAAGATGGCCGATGACATAGAATCGATATACTACATCTACGTGCTGAACGACCTTGACGTGCCCATCGGCGTGCTCACCCTGAAACAGCTCCTGAAGGCGGAATCGAAGACGCCGATCGGGGATATCATGCGGGAGAACGTCGTCAGGGTCAAGGTGGACACCCACATCAAGCTCGTGGCCCAGATATTCTACAAATATAATTTCACCGTGGTCCCAGTCGTCGACGAATATGACCGTATACAGGGCATCATCACCATCAAGGACGCCCTCGAGCCGGTGTTCCCCGAGATCCGTGAGGAGACCGAGGAAGTATGATGAGAATCTTCGAATCGATAAAATCGAACCCCAGGATACAGCGCCTCATCCTCTTCCTGTCGGTGATGGGCCCCGGCATCATCACCGCCAACGTCGACAACGACGCCGGCGGCATCACGACCTACTCCCTCGCGGGCGCCAATTTCAAGTTCGCCCTCCTCTGGACGCTCATCCCCATAACCATCGCCCTGGTGCTCGTCCAGGAAATGTGCAACCGCATGGGCGTCATCACCGGCAAGGGCCTCTCCGACCTGATCAGGGAAAAGTTCGGCGTCAAGATCACCTTCTACCTGATGATCCTAATCCTCCTCACCAATTTCGGTAACATCATCTCGGAATTCGCCGGCATCGCCGCGAGCCTGGAGCTCTTCGGCATCAGCAAGTACGTGTCGGTGCCGGCCGGGGCCTGCGTCGTATGGTACATCGTGGTCAAGGGATCATACAAGTCGGTGGAAAAGGTGTTCCTCGTCGCCTGCGTATTCTATATCAGCTATATCGTTTCAGGATTCATGGTGGAGCAGCCCTGGCCGGAAATCGCGAGCGAGATCGTGCGGCCCCGCATCCACTTCCAGTACGATTACCTGGTCGCCTGCGTCGGCGTCATCGGAACGACCATCGCGCCGTGGATGCAGTTCTACCAGCAGGCCTCGGTGGCGGAAAAGGGGATCCAGGCCGACAACTACCGCTACTCGAAGATCGACACCATAATCGGCTGCACCGTCGTCAACATCGTCGCCTTTTTCATCATCGTCGTGTGCGGAACCGTGCTCTTCAGCGGCCACGGCCAGCAGCCGATCAAGACCGCGGCGGACGCGGCCAGCGCCCTGCGCCCCCTGGCCGGAGACTACTGCTACTTCCTTTTCGCCTTCGGCCTCCTGAACGCGTCCCTCTTCGCGGCCTCCATCCTCCCCCTCTCCACGGCCTACAGCGTGTGCGAAAGCTTCGGGTGGGAGACCGGGGTCGACAAGAATTTCACCGAGGCGCCGCAATTCTACATCCTGTACACCCTGCTCATATTCATCGGCGCCGGGGTCATCCTGATGCCCGACATCCCCCTGATCAGGATAATGATGATCTCGCAGGTCATAAACGGCCTCGTCCTTCCCTTCGTGCTGGTCTGCATGCTCGTCATCATCAACGACAAAAAAATCATGCGGGATTACGCCAACACGAGACTGTACAACGTTATCGTGGTGCTCTTTACGATCGCCATTTCAGCCCTGTCGCTGACGCTGGTATTCAGCTTGTTCTGATCGTTTCACCGAAAAACCGTTCGTCACGCCTGCCACTCCTTTTTCCCGGAGCCGGGCCGCGGGGTATTTATTATTATCTTGACATTTTTGCGGCATACCCTCATTTATTTATCCTGATCGAAATGAAATATGAGCGTTAATCCCCTGAAATCAATCATCCGCTATTTTCTATATAAATACGAGGATAAGGATTTTATCCTGCAGCAAAAATCGAAGGTAATGCTTACTATCTGCGGGATAATCCTGGTCTTCGTCATACCGGTGTACCTTTTTTTTGCCGTCAATTTTAACTGGAGCGTCTATTCAAAGATTCCCATCGTTTTTCACGGGTCGGCCCTCATTATCATATTATTCATTCTTCGATCGGGAAGATTCTTCGCCGCCGCTCACCTGTTTCTCATAATAACGCTTATAACCCTCTGGTCGTATTTATTCCTCGATTTGCACAACGTCAATTATATCGAGAGGATGATGTCGGCGGTGCTCATCCTGGGCCTTCTCACCTTCACCCCCCTGATCGTCGACCGTATGACCCATCCCATGATATTCTACTATGTGATTAATATCGCGGCCCTTTACATTTTCGTTTTTCTTTTAAAAAACCGCGGGGACGTTCCTGACATGGTGCTGCTGTCGTTTACCGTGGACACCACCATCACCTATATCATGTGCGGGGCCATATCCTACCAGGTATACACGATAAACCGCGTTGCCCTCGAAAAGGCAAGGTCCGCAGAGGAGCAGATCCGAAAAAGCGAGGAGCTGTTCCGCGGCGTTATCGAGGAATCGCCCCAGATCATGGCCATCATCGGCAAGGACGGAAGCCTTGATTTTCTGGGCACCTCGAACAGCACCATCTTCGGGTACGGGAAAGAGGACCTGCCGTCGATTGACAGGTGGTGGGAGCTCGCCTATCCCGAGGAGGAATACCGCAGGCTGATCAAGGCCGAATGGCGCCTCATCGTCGAGAATTCCGGCGAGGAAGAATCTTTGAATTCCATCGAAGCGAAAGTGCGCTCAAAAAACGGCCTCGTCCAGGACGCCATGATGCGGTACGCTCCCCTCAGACAGAGCGGGAGGGGTCTCATCCTCATCGACAACATCACGAACAGGAAAATCATCGAGCGCTCCCTCCTCGCGTCCGAGCGGCGGTATCGCAAGCTCTATGACAGCATGCTCGACGGGTTCGTGAGCCTCGACATGGACGGCAGGATCATCGAGTTCAACTCCGCGTACCAGCAGATCACGGCCTTCACCTCCGAGGAATTGTATTCCATGACGATATGGAACCTGACACCGCAGCGGTGGCACGAGACCCAGAGAAAGATCATCCAGGAGCAGGTGCTGGCCAGGGGACACTCCGATCTGTTTGAAAAGGAATACATCCGTAAGGACGGCGCCACGGTCCCCATCGAGCTCAGGATATACCTCATACAGGATGAAAACGGCAACAATACGGGGATGTGGTCCGTCGTCCACGATATCACCAAGCGAAAGCAGACGGAAAACGAGCTCCTGAAGACGAGCAAGATAGAGTCCCTGGGAATATTCGCCGGCGGCATCGCCCACGATTTCAACAACCTTCTCACCGCCATCATGGGCAACATATCCATCGCCAAGCTCGACCTGACCGCGGATTCAAAAAGCTACGGCATCCTCTGCGAGGCCGAGAAAGCCTCAGAGAGGGCGAAAGACCTCACCATGCAGCTCCTGACGTTCTCCAAGGGGGGGGCCCCCATCAAGAAGATCGCCTCCATCCGCGAGCTCCTGATCGGCACGGCCGATTTCGTCCTCCGCGGCTCGCAGATAAAGAGCACCTTCATCATTCCGGACAACCTCTGGAACGCCGAGATCGACGAGGGACAGATCAGCCAGGTGATCCATAACCTGGTGCTGAACTGCCGCGAGGCCATGCCGGGAGGGGGCATCGCCACGATCACCGCCGAGAACCGGGTCGTCGCGGCCGGGGACGATCCGTCCTTCGCGCCGGGCAATTACCTGGCCATACAAATTTCGGACACGGGTTACGGCATCCCGCGGAAGCACCTCCACAAGATATTCGACCCGTTTTTCACGACAAAGGAAAAGGGGAGCGGCCTCGGCCTGTCGGTGACCTATTCCATCGTCCGCAAGCATAACGGCTATATCAACGTCGAATCAAGGGAGCAGAACGGCACCTGCTTCACCGTTTTCCTGCCCGCCACCGACCTGGCGGTCGCCGCGGCGGCGAAGAACCAGGGCCGCGCGGACCTCAACGGAGGCAGGGCCCTCATCATGGACGATGACGAGATGGTCCTCGAGGTGGGCAGGAGGATACTGGGCCGCCTCGGTTTTGAAACCGTGGGGGCCAGCGACGGGAAAAACGCGATTGACCTCTATATAAAGGCGAAGGCGAGCGGAAGCCCCTTTGATTTCGTCATCATGGACCTGACGGTGCCCGGGGGCATGGGCGGCAAAGACGCGATCAAGCTGCTCAGGGATTTCGACCCCGCTGTCAAGGCCATTGTATCGAGCGGCTATTCAATAGACCCGGTCATGGCAGATTTCCGGTCCTTCGGATTCAGCGGCGTCGTGGCCAAGCCCTATGCCATCGACGACCTCAAGGAAGTGATCCAGAGCATAATGGAATGAGCGACACCGCGAACATGCGCTGGGCCATTTTTTCGGATACCCACGGGAACCCTGAAACGATGCGGGACGCCCTCGCCGCGAAGGGCCCCTTCGACGCCGTCATCCACCTCGGCGACGGCGTCCTCGACGCCGCGGCAGTGTCCCGGGAGTCGGGCATCCCCCTCATCGCCGTGTCAGGGAACGAGGACGGGGCCTCGCCCTATCCCGAGAGGCTGAGCGTTCCCCTCGGGACCCGCACGGCGCTCCTCCTCCACGGACACCGCCTCGACCTCAACCCGTACCTGCCGGCCGAGGCGTGGGAAAAGAACTTCGCCGCAATGGACGCCCTCATGGCCGTGTCCGGCGCGCAGGTGCTCCTCTTCGGGCACACCCATGTCCCCGTGATCAGGAGAACCGAACATGGCATACTCTGCAATCCCGGAAGCCATTACGTCGGCTCCCGGACGCCCCATACGTTCGCGATCGCGGAAACGGTCAATGATGGGCTGGAGCTTTCCCTTCTGGCGAAAAACGACACTCGGTGGGATACGATCGGCGGGGCGTCCCTTCCCGGCCCGGCATGACGGAATGACGCCGCTGGCGGCGCCCTCCGGGAGAATTATTTTTTCGGAAACGTCTTGTCAAAATCGTCCTGCGACATTATCTCGAAAATGCTTTCGAGCTTCGAAACATCGAACAGCGTCGAGACGTGGTCCGTTATTTCCAGGAACACCAGCCTGGTATTCATCTTCTTCGCTTCCTTGGAAAACTTTATGAAAAGTCCCAATCCGGATGAATCAAGGCTATTGAGCTTCTTGCAGTTCATCGCGACGACGCGCGGCTTTTTCGCCAGCTTCTCCGAGATGAGCTTGTCGGCCTCTTCCATCTCGTTGAAAATGAGCTCGCCGTCCAGCGATATTATGAGCAGGTCTTTATGTTCGGAGCAATCTATGGTTAACACTGTTTGTCACCCTCCCCGTATGTTTCTTTGGCGGCCGCCGCGGCGATGTCCGGGACGGCCCTTATTATTCGATCCTCGTAAGATCGACTTTCAAGGATAACCCATCCAGCGTCAGGGGTATCCTTCTTTTCTTCCCGTTGATGACAACGTCACCCCAGAGTGTCGTATCTCCCTTATTGTATGGCGTAATAGATATGATCTCGTATGATTTCAGGACCTTGGCCGGGTTCAGCCGCCGGGCCTGCTGAAATTCATGGACAAAGAGGTCCTGGTCGCTCAATCTCTGCAATTCCGGCGACAGCTTCTGCGTCCGAAGCTTCTGCATGAAGCTCGGGTCAGTCATCGCGTAAAGCGCCTTCCAGTCGTTTTTCTTCCATTTCTCCAGGTACAGCTTCATCACATGCAGGGGATTGACTTCAAGCTTTTTTTCCTCCATCTTCCCGCAGGCTGCGCAGTGCAGCGCGATGAGAACCGCCATAAGCGCGACGATCTTGTTCTTCATACCTCAGGTCCCCCGATACCTTACATTGTCAGTATCCGCGCGTCGCCCCACAGCTTTTCCAGCTGGTAATACTCCCGCATCTCCTGGGTGAAAATATGGACGATCAGCTCGCTGCAGTCTAGTATGATCCATCCCGAATCGTAATCCGGCCGGTTGCGCTGGCGGATACCCCGGGAATGCATGAATTTCTCCAGCTCGCGCGCCAGGGAGCGGCAGTGGACCCGCGAGTTGCCGGTCGCTATGATGAAATAATCGAGATAGCTGTTCACGCTCCTGAGGTCCATGAACACGATATCCGCGCCCTTCTTTTCGTCAAGGACCCGTGCGCACTGGCGGAACAGGTCCGTCATCTCCTCTTCGGTCATTGCATTAAAATCAGTCACTTCGCAAGGTCCTCGCCGAGAATGATCAGCACGTTGTGGAGCTGCGTGTTGTCGATGATATGATATATGTTCTGGATGCCGGTCAGCTCGGCCACGCGGTTCACGGCGGCGACGTTGCCCCGCTTGTTGATGATGACGGACTTGGACATTTTCCGGTACGGCGAGGTGCCGAACTCGACAACGCTCAGCCCCTCCCGGATCAGGCTCTCCCGCATCTTGCGCGCCAGGCCCGGCACGTCGGTGCCGTTGAGGATCTTCACCTTGATCGACGAGTTCGTCTCCTTCTCGCTCTTGTCGACGATCAGGAGTGACAGGAACTCCTTTTCATATATGCGGAAGGTGATGTCGTCCATCACGTAATAGTTTTCCTTGATGAAGCCGGGCAGCACCGTCGCGATCACGTCGCCGTCCTTGAAGATGAGATCGCATATCCCCGTCACCTCCTGGGGAAGGAGATTGGTGTTGGCCGATTTCAGCATTTCCCTGATGAATTCGAGCTTGTTGAAGCGCTCCAGGCGCTCGCGGTCCTTGTAGAGGGTCATGATGACGTCCAGGATCCGGTCGTATTTCAGATAGATCGAGTTCTCGTCCACGGTATTGATGTAGCGCATCACCTTCTGGCCGTCGAAATAGTTCACGCCGAAGCCCAGGCCCGGCACGTCCTTGGCCTGGTCCAGGACGAACATCTCGACCCCCTCCATCAGGTTTACCATGCGCTCCACGTCCAGGGCGTATATCTCCGCGTAAAAGGGGATGTTGAGCTTGAGGTCCTTCTGGAGGGAATACCGCATCCGGTTGAAATTGTACACCACGACCTCGTCGATGCGGGCGCAGTGGTCGCCGTCATCGTCGAGCCGTATCTTGAACGACGGCGGGATGAAGGTTATGCCGATCCGCTTGTTGTCGGGATTGATGCTCAGGATGGCGAAAAACTTGTGCTTGCGGTCGACGTCCTTGTTGCTGCCGGCGACCAGTATGTTGATGATTTTTTTCTTCTGTATGAGCTTCTCGACGGCGTTCCTCGTCTTAACGCCGTAGCAGTAGTACACGAGGAGCGATACCGCCGCGATGAGAGCGGCGACCCCGCCTATCATTACTTTACGTTTCAATTTCTGTATAACCCCTTTCTGGCAATATAATCTATGACCGCGTCGGGCATGAGAAAACGCACCGATTTGCCCGCGCGGAGCCGCTCCCTGATGACGGTTGAGCTGATGTCGATCAGCGGATTGTCCGCGAAGCGCACCATGCACTTTCCGAGGTCGACGTCAGGAGCGCAGGCTTCGCCGGGACGGCGCATCACGATGAGCGACACGTGTTTGAGCAGGCGCTCCGTCTCGCGCCACGTATCGATAGTGTTCAGGGAATCCATCCCGACGATGAGATTCAGCTCGCTGCCGGGATACCGCTCCTGAAGAGCCTGGACTGTGGTTATGGTATAGGAAGGCCCATTCCTGTCAATTTCAATCCTGGACACCTCGTATTCCTTCGCCTCCGCCGCCGCGAGGACGGCCATGGCGTATCGCTCTTCCGCGGGCACCTCCCCGGCAAGGGACTTGTGCACCGGATACTTGGCCGGCACCAGGATGATCCTGTCAAGATCGAAATCGGACCTGATCATTTCGGCGTTTATGAGATGGCCGTAATGGATCGGGTTGAAGGTCCCCCCGAATATGCCCAGTTTCAAGGCCTACCGCACCTCTCCTTTCCCGTATACGACGTATTTCAGGGTCGTCAGCCCCTCCACGCCCATGGCGCCCCGGGCATGGAGTTTCTGCGTCGATATCCCCACCTCCGCGCCGAGGCCGAATTCGCCGCCGTCATGGAAGCGCGTCGACGCGTTGACGAAGACCGCGGCGGAATCGACCTCCCGGAGGAACCGCTCGGAATTCAGGTAATCGTTGGTGACGATCGATTCCGAGTGGCCGGAGCCGTAACGGGCGATGTGCTCCATGGCCTCGTCGAGGGAGTCCACTATCTTAACGGCAAGGATGAGGTCGAGGAACTCGTACCCATAATCGCCGGGCGCGGCCGCCGTTACAACGCCGGGCAGCACCGCCACGGCGCGCTCGCAGCCCCTGATGGCGACCTTGCAATCCGCCAGGCTTTTAAGGAGCGATTCCTTATGGGGATATTTCGCGTGGATAAGCAGCGTTTCCATGGCGTTGCACACGCCGGGACGCTGGACCTTGGCGTTCACCGCGATACGGTTGGCCATCTCCTCGCCGGCGCTCTCGTCAATGAAGATATGGCACACGCCCTTGTCATGCTTGATGACCGGTATCGTCGATTCCTCCGAGACCGCCCTGATGAGGGCCTCGCCGCCGCGGGGGATCACGATATCGATGTACTGTTTCATTTTCAATAATACCGGCACCAGCTCGCGTTCGGTCCTGCCGATGAAGGTCACGGCGCTCTCAGGGCACCCGGATTCTGCAAGGGCCCCGCGGACCACGGCGTGAAGGGCGCTGTTGGAGTGGATCGCCTCCTTGCCGCCCCGGAGGACGGCCGCGTTTCCCGACTTGATGCAGAGGGCCGCGATATCGGTGGTGACATTGGGGCGCGCCTCGTAAATCACGGCGACGACGCCCAGGGGTATCCGCATCTGGCCGACGCGGATCCCGGACGGGCGCACGGTCATCTTTTCGATCCTGCCCACCGGATCGGGCAATAGGGCTATTTCCTCAATGGAAACCGCCATGGCCGCGATGCGGCCCCTGTTCAGGAGGAGGCGGTCGTAGAGAGCACTGGAAACTCCGTCCTTTTTGGCCGCCTCCAGGTCCTTTTTGTTCTCTGCAATGATGTAGTCGGTCTTTAAACGCAGATCGGCGGCAATTTTCAGGAGCAGGTTGTTCTTCTGCACCGTGGTGTAGTTCGCGACCACCCGGGAGGCCGCCCGCGCGTCCCGGCACAATTGTTCGATATATTCTTTGTTATCCATGACGATACTCCATGATTCTGGTCCCTTTATGTGCCATGCGCTTTTCTTTGACAAGAATAAAATAAATTGATGGGCGATCAAGTTATAAGGCTGATAATGCTTAGAAACGGGAATAAAATTTATTCCAAAGAATGTAACTCATAGTGAAATTTAGCGCTGAGGGTATGGCGCTCACGCTCACAGGGAGCAGGAGGCTCCCGCCCGCCATAGTACAGGACGTACTATTTTGGCGGGTGAGCGGGAGTGCTGTACCCTCAGCGCATACAACTAAATTTAAAATACCTGAGCTATTCAGGAATGAAAGAAGGGTTAACCTTGTTCCTTAATATAAAGCTATGATAATAGCTGCCGTCCAGCCTCATCATGTGCCGCAAAATATCTTTTTTCAGCGAGTCGTCGCTGGCAGGGTATACAGAGGCGTAGAATTTCAGCGCCTTTTTCCTGTCCCTGGACCGGCTGAGGGCCCACAGGAGGGTCCGCTGGATGACGACAAAACGCTCCTTGCCGTACCGCTCGGCGATGAAATCCTCGCTGACCATGTTGTTGTCCACCAGGGAATAATACCCGCTCAGCCTGCTGAAGGGATTGGCGCTGTTGATCAGCGAGTAAACATCGTAAAACTGGTTGACCGGCCTGGACAGGAGAAGAGGGAACCTCCCCTCCCGTAAAATTATGCTTTCCATGAACCTGCCCCCGAGGAGCAGCCCGGCCCCGTAACCGGTCAGGGCCAGGGCAACGGCAAGGACGGCAATCCCCCCGACCGACTTGATCCTATGTGCACGTATTGAATTCATATACTCATGTAAGATTATAGCGGAGTTAAAAGGATACAACCAATCCTGTCAATTTATTATTAATCCACTTATTCTGTCTATTGCAATCGTATTGCACCACCTCACCCCCTCGATCCCCCTCTCCGCATTCAACCTCACCCCGCCTTCAGCGCGCCCTTAGCGACAGGATGTCGCGTATGCAGCAGCGTACATGGATGTACTAGCTGCTGCCTCCATGAAATGGAGAGGGCTTCCGTATTAGTATATCCGCTCAGAATCCAATAGCTGTTCCAAGTGATTATTATAGATGGTGCGTCAGAAAAAGAGCCGAAGGGCCGAGGACTGTCCAATTAACAACACAAGGCATTTACCAATAAAGTGAATAAGGTGTGACAGGGTGCTCACACTCACAGGGAGCAGGAAGCTCCCGCCCGCCATAGTACAGGACGTAGTTTTTTGGCGGGTGAGTGTGAGCACCCTGTCACACCTCCATCTCAATAATTTGATTGGAAAATGCCCAACCCGACTTACTTTTTGTTGACAAAATACGCCATGATACGACATAAAATATCAGTAGAGGATTTTTGTCATTATCCCTATAATCACGCTCCATAAAAAACCGGGAGACCCCTATGGAACCACTGGTCAGCTTTAAGATACCAGGCGTCAAAAAGAAATACAGCGGCAAGGTCCGCGACCTGTACACCGTCGACAAGGAGCATCTCCTCATAGTCTCGACCGACCGCATATCGGCCTTTGACCACGTGTTTCCCAACGGCATCCCCGGCAAGGGCATTATCCTGAACAAGATCTCGAACCTCTGGTTCAAGAACATAAAGGTCATCAAGAACCACATCGTCGAGGACAACGTCGCCAATTTCCCGAAGCCCTTCTGCGACTTCCCCGAGATCCTGAAAGACCGCTCCGTCATCGTGCGCAAAACGGAGCGTATCGACTTCGAATGCATCGCCCGGGGCTATATCATCGGAACCGGGTGGAAGGACTACCAGGAAAAGGGATCGGTCTGCGGCATAACCCTGCCGGCCGGCCTCCAGCTCGCGCAAAAACTGGATGCGCCCCTTTTCACCCCTGCCACGAAGGAAGATTCGGGCCATGACATCAACGTCCCGGTCGACGTGATGCGCGCCAAGCTCGGCGATGAGCTCGCCTACCGCCTCGGCGAAACGACCCTCCGGATCTACGAGTTCGCCCGGGACATGATGATACGCCAGGGGATCATCCTTGCCGATACCAAGCTCGAGTTCGGCTTCGCCGACAACGAGATCATCCTCATCGACGAGGTCCTTACGCCCGACAGCTCCCGTTTCTGGGACGAAGAGTCCTACCGGGTCGGAACCTCTCCGGTGAGCTTCGACAAGCAGTATATCCGGGACTACCTGGAAACAACCGCCTGGGACAAGAACTCGCCGCCTCCCCCCCTGCCGGACGAGATCGTTTCAAAGACCCTGGAAAAATACCATGAGATCCTCAGGAGGATCGAGGCGATTTTCAGCAAGTAGGCGCCGCGCGGTTCCGGGCATTTTTTAGCGATCGCCATAAGATTTCCACGGCTTGCCGGCAACGGACGGGCCAGCCCGTTATTCCGCCCCCGGGAAGGGACCAACAGATATTTATTTTCATATAAGATGAATTTAAATTTGTCTATTATTGGAAAGTTCCGTATATTAATTATTAAAAGATACTCTCCCGCTGGGAATTAATAATTCAGATTGATGCATATTAATACGATAATAGAACAGGATCTGACGTTTTGACGCGAGAATGCCGGCCGCGCAGGGTCGGCAGGGAGCGTCCATGACGCCCATAACTATGACAGACCGGGGGAATCAATGGCCTTGCCCGAAAAGAATCCTTTCAACGAATATAAGAAGACCCAGATCGCCACGGCAAACCAGGGGAAATTGATCGTCATGCTCTATGACGGGATCATCAAGTTCCTCAACATCGCCATCGAGAACATGAACCCGAAAACCTACGACGTGGCCAACAACAACATCATCAAGGCCCAGGACATCATCACCGAGCTCCTCCTTTCCCTGAACATGAGGGACGGCGGCGAGATATCGCAGAACCTCTTCAACCTGTACCTCTACTTCAAGAAAGTCCTCCTGGAAGCGAACATCAAGAAAGACCCCGAAACCATAAAAGGCGTCCTGAAGCTCATCAAGGACCTCAGGGACGCCTGGGACAAGGTCTCCGCCAACGAGACCACGGCGGACAAGACCAACGTGGGAGCCAAAGGAAGCTTCAGCGTTGAGGGATGACGCGGCTTCAATGGTCTCCGGCCTCGTCCGGCTCTATACGACGAAGCTTCAACTGCTGAACGCACTGCTCCTGAGCGAATCCGACAAACTTCATTACTGCAGATCTGGCAACCTCGAAAAGGCGATGGAGATCATCGGCACGGACGGCGGCGTCATCGACGATATCGACGCCGTCGATTTCGACATAGCGAAGGAGGAAGCGTCCCTCGCGTCCCTCGTCGGGACGCGCCGGAAAACGCTCTACGACATCCTCCGCGGCAGCGGCGACGCGGTCGGGCTCATCGCGGCGCGGGAACAGGTCCATGGGACAGTGAAAACCCTCTTCGAAAAACGGAAGGAATTGCTGGGCCTGATGGAGACGGCGTCGGAGGAGATCAGGAACAGCATAGACGATCTCTCGCGTCTCTCCAGGCTGAAGGAGGCCGGCGGGGCGGACGACGGCCGCTCCGGCCGGTGATACTACAGGTCCACGATGTTTTTATTTTTCAGCATCGATTCCCTGCGCTTGATCATCTCGTCGTATTCGAAGCGGTAATGCTTGCGCCTGAAATACTTGTTGTACACGGTCGTGTACTTTTTCGAGCGGAAGTAGTCCCTCATACGGTCGGAGACGTAGAATACCTGTTCCGACGGCGCATAGGCCTGGGGCTGGTTCTTGTATTCCTCTATGATGGTCTGGGTGATGATGCCCCAGGATATGTCGGAGAGGGAATACTTGCCCAGGTCCCTCATGATGGCCCGGAGTATCCCCTCGTGGGCGGGGTTGAAAAACTTGAATTTCCTGGAATACATGATGGCGCCGTGCATGTGGTCGGGGATGTCGAGAAACCCGTCCTTGATCACCTCACGGGCCACGACGTACATCATCTCGAAGCAGTAATTCAGGATCCCCAGGCCCGGGGACTTCTGGCCGGGAAGCTGGGGCTTGTCCTTGTTGAATTTATGCAGCGGATTCTGCGCCGAGAGCCATTCTATGACGACCATGTCATAGGTGTGGATCGAATCGTCCTCGAAGAACTCCTTTTCCGGCACAAAGCGGGACTCGCTCAGCCTGAGGTCCAGCAGGATATTGTCAGGATCGACATCCCTGTAGTACAGCTTCATGTAATGGACATAGGCGTCGTCGACGTCCACCTCCACCTTAAGGTCGCTGAAGCCCTTGGCCTCGAGGTGGGCGATGAGCTTGACGTCGGCCATTATCTTGTAAAGGTCCTCGCCCTTGAAGGACCTGAGGAAAAGCTTTTCCTTCCGGCGGGCGGAATCGGGCATGATCGACCCGAAATCGATGCTTCCCATCTCCTTTTCAATGGACGAGCTGAAATCCATCGGCTGCAGATATTTCGAGAATTTGTTTTTAGCTGGCATAGGCCCTCCGGTTTTTACTATGCGAAATACCCCGTCCCTAGAGCCACCGGTCGTTGTTATAGACAAGATTCACCTGGCGGAAAAAGTCGTGGCAGTTGCTGTGATCAATGGACGGCACCACCAGGAGCCGCACGAACTTATCGTAATTGCGCACCTGGAGAAGGGCCCGCTTGTAGAAATCGTCAAGCTTCTCCCCGATGATGATGAGCCGCGCGTTCGACCTGATGTACTCCTCGAGGAGCATCCCCGGCTCGGTCACCGAGATGACGTCCTCGGTGGCTATGAAATCCGGTGCTATGACGTTGCCGGGCTCCTGGCTCTTCGACACGATAAGGGATATGAGATCGGTATTTATCTTGAAACGCTCTATGTATTCTTTCTGGCGCGCCACCTTGAGGTCGACGAAAATTATGACGGCCACCTCGGAATTGCGGTAATGGAAATAATGGTTCCGGTCCACCTCCCGCTTCAGGTTGTTCCACTTCTTGAAATCGACCGGCTCGTTGTTGCGAAGGAGAATGATGCGCTTGCCCAGGTTCTTGTCCACGCCGTAGATCTCGCCGATCCAGCGTAGATAGCGCTTGCGCTTCGACTGGGTGTTGGCGTCCCGCAGCTCCTCCAGTTTCCTGTCCATCTCGCTCATCGTGCAGCGGCCGAAGGGCTTCCGGAACTCGACCGGGAAATCCTGGGTAAGATGATCATAGAGGGTCGGCGTGAAAAAGACCTCTATCTCGGAAATGCCGTTTTCGGCAAGGCGCGGGAGGTGCGACTTCAGGACCAGGTCGGTTGAGAGATAACAGCTCTCCTTTACGAGGATGTCGTCGAAATACTTGACGTCAAGGTTTTCGCCGTACCTGTCGAACAGGCGGGATAATTGTTCTATGGTTACCTTCATAGCGGCCGCTCATTCATGTCCGTCACTCCTGCGGAAGTCCCTGGTCGGAAGTCCGCTTGCCCCGCAGGTAGGCGTAAATAAAACGGTCGATATCTCCGTCAAACACGTAATCGACGCTCCCGGTCTCCTCGCCCGTCCGGTGGTCCTTGACCAGGGTGTAGGGCTGGAACACGTAGGAGCGTATCTGGTGGCCCCAGGAGATATCCTGCTTCTGGCCGATCTTCTCCTGCTGCTTTTCCTCGAATTCGCGCTTCCTCAGCTCGTAGAGGCGCGCCTTGAGGACCTTCATGGCGAAGGCCTTGTTCTTGTGCTGGGACCGCTCGTTCTGGCACTGGGTCACGATCCCCGTGGGAAGGTGGGTGATACGGACCGCGGAATCGGTCTTGTTGACGTGCTGGCCCCCGGCCCCTGAGGAACGGTAGGTATCGATCCTGAGGTCCGATTCCTTTATCTCTATATCGATGTCCTCGGCCACCTCGGGAATGACCTCCACGGAGGCGAAGGAGGTGTGGCGCCTCTTGTTCGAGTCAAAGGGGGAGATGCGCACCAGGCGGTGGATGCCGCGCTCGCATTTCAGAAGGCCGAAGGCGTACTCGCCCTTGACCAGCATGGTGGCACTCTTGATCCCCGCCTCTTCACCGGGAGTGTAATCGATGAACTCCACCGCGAAGCCTTTCTGCTCTCCCCAGCGGAAATACATGCGGAACAGCATGTTGGCCCAATCCTGCGATTCAGTGCCGCCGGCGCCGGGGTGTATCGTTATGAAGGCGTTGTTGAAATCGTCTTCCCCGGACAGGAGCTCCAGCGTTTCAATCTCGTCGAATTTTTTCCGGTACCCTTCTATCTTCTCCGACAGCTCGGTGAGGACGTCGATATCCTTGTCCTGGAGCGCCATCTCGAAGAGCTCGGCCGTATCCCTCACCTCGGTCATCAGGCTCACGAAGGGGTCCACCCTTCTTTTCAGGCCGCTGATCTCCTGGTTGGTCTTTGTGAAGACCTCCTTGTTCTGCCAGAAATCCTCCCGATGGGTCTGCTCCTGGAGCTCGGCCATTCTTTTCTTTAATCCTTCTATATTAACCGACGCGTAGAGTTGATTGAGCATATCGGAAACCTGCTTCAGCTCCCTCTGACTCTCGCGATAATCCTTCTCTTCCAAGATCTTGATCTCCATTGTACGATAGGTTTTTCCCTCTATTTTTAATCAATAGTGGACATCAACTTCTTAAATTGGTCAACAAAATAAAGGAATTTAATAACTAATTTTTTATATAATAATCGCCCCTCAGGGACGGGTCTCTTTTTTTTCCGAGGGGCGAAGGGCTCCTTGCCCTCCTCCCCTCGGGCTCCCCTTCTCCCCGGTCGCTCAATCGGCGCGACGGCCTCGGCGCTTAACTCGCCCTCATTCACTCCGCTTCGCTCCGTTCGGTGAGGACTCAAACAACAAGCGCCTATCAGTATCCGCCCTGCGGGCGGATGATTTTAGGGCAGATTTATAAAAAAATGATATTCCTGATTTCTATTCTGTATCGTCGACAGAAAAAATTATTATTACTTTCTATATCTTTTAAGACTTATATTTTTATATTCCCAAATGAAATGGATAAATTCTTAATCGGTAATAAACATTCTCTTGAGATGATCCCCAAAGACTTTCTCCAGATCCTCCGATGTCTTATACTCGACCCCGAAAACTTCACGCCACACGCTTTCAGTCTCCATGCAGAGATACACGAAAGGAGTATCGGTGTGAGACCGTATCCTTTCAAGCATCGCCCGATAGGCCCCGGTCCTGGTCTTCTTCAAGTACCGGTACTTTCCGTCGGGGCCCGGGAAAAGCTCCGCGACTGTGAGGCGCTGGCCCGGAAAGGCGTCCTGTATGATCTCCCTGAAGCCGGGACTGTAACGGAAGCATCCGAGGGATATCCAGGCGACCCGCGCCGGGTCAACCCTCCGGAAAAGGAGGTCCACCACCTCGCAATAGCGGTCGATCCAGCCGTCGTGGATGATCATGGGGTCAAAGTGAAAGGCCGTCAGGTACCCGGCGCGGCAGGCGGCAGCGGCGGCGGCGAGGCGCTCTTCCAGTGAAGCCGATCCCGCCTCGTACAGGCCTATGTTGTCCGGCGTATTGAGGGACCAGGCCAGAACGGCATTGCCCTTCTCCGGGATATCAAGGAGATGGCCGATGTTGTCCGATTTTGTCTTCAATTCGAGGAACAGGTTCCGCCATGGCGCCGCTATCCGGACCAGGTCCGCGCCGATACCCGTTATCTCGTCCATCATCAGGGAATCGGTGTACTCGCCGGACCCTATCCGCAAGACCTTCTCCCGGTCAGCAGCGGCGGCGGCCCCGATCTCCTTCAGGGCATCGTTTATGTTGATGAACTGCACAAGGCCGTAGGAATTGAGATAATAGTTCAGGTAGCAGTAGGTGCAGTTGAAAAGGCAGTTAAAGCCGATGTTTACCAAAAGGTAATTGCAGCAGATCATGCCCGGCGAGCCGGGGCACTTCTGGAACATGCGGCCCGGGAATTTTTTCAGAATGACCGCTTCCTTGGAGGGGATTCCCCGGGCCTTCACCGCCTCAACCGCCGATTCCAGGGCCCCCTCGTCAGCGCATTCAACAATATCCTTCCCGGAAAGTGCGCGGAAACGCTCCACCATGGGATTGTCCCTGTCTTCACGGAGATAAATGACAGCCCTGATGTCGTTAACGGTCTTCATTCCATGATATTGGAAACCCCGGCCGTCCCGTGTCAATACTTATACGCCGGTTTAAAATACGCAGATTGTCATGGGCGGTATCGATTCACGATAGGCGCTGAAGCATAACTGCCATCGGTTTTTGAAAATTATCCGAAAAAAATGAGATAAAAACGGCCATCTACGTATTTACCACGATAAAAAAAATAATCACCTACGTATATTCCACGATGCCGACAGAGCCTGAATTTATTTTATTGAAGTTATATGACACATTTTCAAAGAGTCTGAAGCAGTCTACACAGACGACCAACCCGCCCGGAGCGGGTTAATAAAAACATAAACTATTCTAAGTTGGGAGGATTCTATGCGATTTATCTCTGCGGTGGTGATCCTGGTTACATGTTTTTCATTAATAATCTCCTGTGATACGAAAAGCGGCGACAACAATTCATCGGCCCTTCTGCTGCTCTTGGCGGCATCCGGCTCCGGCGGTTTTACAGCCAGTTGCCCGACAACCGGGACCGTAAGCATCCGATTCAGGAATTGTTACTGGTGGACCGCTAAAACCTTTACGATGAAGCCCTCCTCCTGCGGGAGCAGCACCTACTGCACCAGCTGGTATGTTCCGGCCTATAGCGGCGGATCGTGCACTGACAGCGGCTACCAGTCCTTCGACGCCGGAACAGTATCGTGGTACTCACAATCATCTTCGGGCAGCTGCAACGATACCGCCTACACGTTCACAGCAGGCAGCTCTTATACGATAACTTTAAATAGTACTTATTCCTATGGCATAGCAACGAAAGACTGAGCAGAATGTGACACTTTCATCATACTCATAAGAGGACACTCATAATGTTAATTCATCGACACACCGCCGTAAAATCGTTTCCCTTATTAACGGTCATCGCGGCCATGTTTTTCTCGATCGCGGCATGCGATACAAAGAAGGAATCGGACGATTCGAACCTGAACACGCTGATGCTCCTGAACGCGCTGCCGAAGGTATGCTCCACCAACGTCAGTAATCCCACGGTGATCCTCACCGAGATTCCCATCGATTACCAGTACACCGGCTCATCGACGGGATACTGCTATTTCAGGCATTCTCCGTCATCAACGGAGAGTTTCGGATACGATCTTATTTCCTGGAATTCCGACAGCAATATCGCCATGGGGGCCCAGAATGACGTTGACGGCGGGACCGGTACGCCCTCGAACTGCACCGGTTGGGAACAATGCTCCTCCCTCCCCGGCACCGGCAGCTCCATCATAGACAACGCGTCCGGAATCACCGCGTTAGGGAACTTCAGAATAATCGGGGTCTACGCCCAGCCGGGCGCCAGGTTCACCCTGGAGGCCACGTACTGACGGCGATTTTCGTCAGAGGCGGCCATGTTTCATTTCTTGATTGTTTCCGCTGAGTTGTGCTGATTATTCTGAATTAACTCATAATCGGCCAGTACGTTCAGAAGTGTTGGAACGGCCACATGGGTTACATTTTAAACTGGGCACATAGGTTACACTTTTAACAAGGTTCTAATAACTCTCTTTTTGTGTAAATCAATATAGCCCAACCTATAAAAACTAAAATTTATCTGC